>CAZANH010000375.1:0-2120 GCA_964486515.1 uncultured Eubacteriales bacterium | reverse complement strand
TTTCTGTTAGCAGCCAACCAAATCAGCAGAAAAGTGTCAGAAAATAGTTTGTGGTAAGGAGGAATATCTTAATATGGCGATTAAAAAAAATAAAGCTGATATACTTTTTGATATATTTAATTCGGGCTTTATGCTATTGATTATTTTTGTTTGCATATATCCACTTTTATATGTTTTGTTTGCGTCCTTTAGCGACTCTTACAGATTGTCAATACACCAGGGAATTATATTTTTCCCTCTGGGTTTTAACATTAAGGGATATGAGATGGTTTTCGAAAATCCTGCTATACGTACTGGCTACATCAACACCTTTATTATTTTGATACTGGGAACTGCCTTGAATCTGTTGATGACTTCTCTGGGAGCTTACGTACTATCAAGAAAAAAGATAAAATGGGTCAAGTATCTAATGATGATAATTGTATTTACTATGTTTTTCAGTGGTGGTATAATACCATTTTATCTTCTGGTTAATAATCTTGGAATGTATAATACAAGAAGTGCTTTAATAATACCGGTAGCAATCAACTCATTTAACCTGATCATTCTCAGGACATCATTCATTTCTTTACCGGACAGTATTGAGGAATCTGCTAAGATTGAAGGCGCAAACGATATAACCATTCTGTTCAGGATTATCGTACCGTTATCATCAGCTGTTATGGCTGTTATGGCTCTTTATTATGGGGTAGCTCACTGGAATGCATGGTTTAATGCCATGATTTTTCTCAATAAAAGGGAATTATTCCCCCTGCAGTTGATACTTAGGGAAATTCTTATTTTAAACACTACACAGTCGATGTCGATGACTATGGATTCCAGTGATTCTTTTAATGATATAAATAGAATACTGATTCAATATTGCACAATTATTGTTGCAACGGTACCTATACTATTTATTTATCCGTTTTTACAAAGATATTTTGTTAAAGGTGTAATGATAGGGTCAATTAAGGGATGACTGCGACACGTCGCAGTGTAGATAAATGTTTGAAACACTTGAAACGACTACATTCTTTCGTTAGGTCAATTGTTTTTTTTGTATCTCCCTTGACAACAAGCATCTCCCGTATGATTAAAGCAGCCAGGTAAGGAATATCAGATGCGCGGATATTCCTTACCTGAAATATTTTAACTACTACTTAATTTTTACAACTTGGTTAAATACTGCTGACAAGTATTAATAATACAACTGTACATTATCCCAATAGCTAGTCAGCTGGACGCATTGTCATTTGTCAACACCTGAAACTTGCTGATTTCGCTTTCTTCTAAGGTATATGTATATTCATTTGAGATATACTCCGTATTCCTTGGCTGTCTTCCACACCATTTCTATGTTTTCTTCAGGGAAATAGGGAAAGCCCTGGTCCGGTCCGCATACGTATCCGCCTCCGGGTTTTAGAATTTCCAACACCCTTATGGTTTCTTCCCTTACCTCTTCAGGTGTTCCCCTCAAAATCAAATCGGTATTTATGCCGCCTTGCAAAGCCATTTTCCCAAAAGTGTTCCTCTTTATTTTTTCAAGATTGTTGGCGCTTGCCTGTATGGGATTGAGTATTGTAGCCCCTATGGATGCAAGATCATCTGCAACATCCTCAACACAGCCACAGCTGTGGAAGTTTATAATCTTTTTTTCCTTAACAACATTCTCAAAAATATATTCATATTCCGGCAGCAGAAACTCCCTGAATTGCAAGGGTGAAATCAATAATGCCTTCTGTGACCCCAGGTCTTCGGAAGAAGTTATTGCGTCCACATCATATTCCTCCATGTATCTTTCAAACACCCTTTTAGCGTATGAGGCTATTTTATGAAGTATATACTTGCATTCTTCAGGATAGTCAAATAAAGCCATCATGAAATTCTCCATCCCCATCAGCGCCCATACGCGCTCAAAAAGAAGATACGCCATGTTTCCAATTATAAGCTTTCTACCTCTGTCTACATTTTTAATTTCATATTTTACCTTCTCATCCAGCTCAAGACCGTCAGGGTCCGGAAATTCATAGCTTTCAAGCTTTTGAATGTCGTCCAGGGGATTGCCCTTTGGAAAGGGGCACCATATCCTTTTTCTCCAGCTTCCATTCAATCCCCCATCTGTCCGTCCAGTTTTCCCT
>CAZANH010000374.1:0-3928 GCA_964486515.1 uncultured Eubacteriales bacterium | reverse complement strand
AGACATTGACCAATGAGTACATTAAGCTCTATTTCAGCCATATTAAGCCAACTTCCATGTTTTGGAGTGTATATAAATTCAAATCTGTCCCATAATGATTTTGCCTTGCCGGGGTTAAACGTTTCATAGAGCGCCCCAGGGGTATGGGTGTTCAGGTTATCCATAACTAACGTTATTTTCTCGGCTCCATGATACTGTGATGCAATGTATTCAAGAAAATGAGCCCAGTCAATCTTTGTTTTTCTTTTGGTAATCTTTACGATACGACTTCCTGCTAACGGCTCACAAGCCATGAAAATAGTACAGACACCACACAACGCCTGTATTCGTAATCATGCCTGACAACATGTCCATGTGACGTGGTAATAGTTTGAAGATTCAAACTCACAAATATGAAAACTAGAGGATTATTTACAATAATATAAAAGTATCATTCCACAAGTCAAGGCAGATAGCGTCAAGGACGAGACATTCCAGAACATCCTGTCAAAGCTGAAAGCCCATGAACTGCAAAACACTGAAGGCTTGGCAAAACAAATTGTTCCATAAGGCAAATCGGTATTACCTGCTGAGTGAAAATCAAAAAATACTTCAGCAGATCATGGAAAAATGGAAGGGAAACCAATAAAAATGAATATTAGACATAGAATACCTGTTATCTGGCACTTTATGCTATTCACAGGTAAAGCGACCCATAAACTTTTTCAAAAATAGCAGTCAACAAAGACATGGAACCAATTATTCTACCCATTGTCCTTGTTGTGATAATATATACTGGGTTGGCATTTTTGCGCCCTCATATGGCAATATACCTGCTTGTTTTTTTCTCTATATTTGATCTGGGCTTTTTTTCAAGATGGATCGGGGTTACACGATACTTTGCACGAATCCCATTTTTTTTGGCCGGTTTGCTGGCGCTGATATTCATGATAAATTTTTTTACAGAAAAGCTTACTATTGAAAAAAAAGATAGATTAATAAGAATGAGTATAAAATTTATTTTTTTACTAATTCTTATTACAATATTTTCCAACTTATATAACAATGAAAACCTTATCCTCGGGCTTTTTGAACTTCGGTATTTTTATATACTGTTTATCTTTGTTATTTGTTTTGGTTATTATCTCCCCAAACTCACCACAATCAATAATTTCATATTGTTTTGCGTAATAATCGGCCTTCTTCAGATCCCTTTCACAGTTTTCCAATATATAACGGTCCAGATTATAGGCATCAAACTTTCAAAGAGCGCCCTTGACATGAGTTCCGGAACTTTTAGCAGCTATTCCGCCCTTGTGTTTCTTCAGTGCATTGCCATAGCAGTCATTTTTGAATACCAGCTGAATTTCAAAAAACCCCTTTTAAAAATTAGCAATTACTTTGTCGCTGTATTATTGATAGTGCCTTTGCTTCTTTCTTATTCACGAACCGTAATGGGTTTTGTGGTATTAACCGTTATATTTGTTTTCTCCAGGGATATAGTTAAGAACATCAACCCGGCTAAAATGATAAAACGGTCGATCGCTTTAGTTTTTATTTCCTTTATTTTTGTGTTTGCATTCCTTCATTTTTTCTATGAAGTTCATCATATTACCCAACAGCTTAGTGTAAATTATATTGTCGATTATTTTATGCGAGAACCACTAACTTTTCAGGAATATCAGGCTGGTGAAGATGCGGTAATGGGCCGAGCAAGGGCTATTACAGAAGCCATTAGTTTAGTTTCTAGAGATTTTGTAAATTTCCTAATTGGTATGGGCTCCGGAAGCAGCAGCGAGGCAAGTTTAATTGGTGCGAAAGGAAGCTATTATTTTGAATACGGGCCACTTGCGGGCATAGGTAGAGTTCAATTGTCTAAGGTTATTATAGAGTTGGGTTTCTTAGGAACCTTTATTATTGTATCTTTTTTTGTAAAAATATTTTTTATATCAAAGCAAAGGTTAAGCGAGGAAGAAGGTATTGTAATAAATAATATATTTATAAATTTGCTCTTTATTGTTTTACTAAACTCACTATACTCAACAATATTACATACAGAAGTCAGCATGTTAATAATAGGCTTTTTAATTGCAGTTATATACAGGGCTACAGATGGAAACGTGCATACATGATATTTCATTTATAGTCATAGCCTTAAATGAAGGGTTTGTAATACAAAAATGTCTGGAATCCATTCTCAGGCTCGACGTACAAAACTGCGAATTGATTTGTGTTGATTCAAATTCCGAAGACAACACCCTTCAAATCATGACAGAATATGCTGAAAAAATCCCGAACACCAAAGTTTTCAAAATCAATGGGAATCGGAATGCCGCAATTGCAAGGAATATAGGAATAAAATATTCTCATAAAAAATATATTTTTTTTGTAGATGGTGATACTGAAATTAAGCATGATTTTATATATTCGGCTATTACGAAAATGGAAAAGTATGGATATGCGGCAATTACTGGGGATATGACAGAATACCAATATTCTTCTGGATATAAAAGCGTTTTAAAAAGAATTGAGCGTCGTGCTTTTATTTTGGCAGAGAAGGATATATATCTGTCTGGAGGCAATTTTATGGCAAGGAGATATGCAATTAATGATATTGGCCTCTTTGATGAAAATCTAAAGAATAATCAGGATTTTGATTACACATTAAGGTTGTCGTCCAGATATAAAATGGGTGCTATTCCTCAAATTATGTGTATCCATCATACTATTCCTTATGATGATAGAAATAGAATAAAAGAGGCAATTGTTAATAGATATGCATTATATATTGGTAGAACCATGAGAAAGAACATTAAGGGAAATTTCAAGGGAGTTTTATTTGCTTTAAAAGCCCAGGCTGGCCACACTTTTGGTATTTTTTTCTACCTGTTAGCATCTCTTATTATATTTTCACTTAAAATAAGGGTAATGTTGTTCATTCCAGTTATATTTATAGCTGATGTCATCTATGGAATAATCCAAAAGAAGAAAGTATACCATAGGCTTATAATGCACTATATTGAACCACTATTTCTTATCAAAGGTTTTCTTTTTTTTAAGATTCGGAAAATGCATTATAATGTTATAAGAGTTTATCCTAAGGGCAATTCGCAATGAGATGCAGCACATTGTCAATATCACAGGCAGTATTCCACATACCCAACTCAAACCCTATTTTGATACTTCCAATGAGATCTGCATAACTCGGTAAAAATAATCCTGTTTTCTCCCCTGAAATAAAACGCTTGAACATGAGCCTCCCCTGTTGTCAACACGTACTTGTGGAAATCAGAGACATCGAATGAACAAGGAAAAACAGAAGCAAAAAAGCAAAAGCGTACAAATAAACAGGATAACTTATTGAAAAAGCTAGCAAAACATACCTTTTCATGCTACAGTCTTCCCCAATAATACACGAACAGAAAGGGGAAGCTATGCCGTGCCCCGTGAAATGCCTGTCCTATGGAATGCGAAGCCTATTTCACTGGGCCGGAGCATATTTTACTGGGGGAACACACACGAATAGGAGCCATGATCAGTTTTGCTGCTTCCGGCTCGTAGAGCCATAGATACACAATTTACTCATTACCTATCTTTTTCCTTATGTATACAGTTTACGCAATAAAAAGCCTTACAGTATGCCGAAAGGCAGCACAAAGGCATATTGAGATAAGGGAAAGCCCATATGGGCTTATTAAATGGAGTTATACGAAGAAAAAGTTTCACTAAGAGCATTAGATTGAAGAAATAATCGACAAGTTTTTTTAAAAATTGTCATGGCAAGAGCATTTTAGGCATTATAATGAAAATTCAAAGTTCTCCCTATCGTGAGCATGGTATGCTCGTAAATGGCGAGACCTTTGCATAACTGGGTGAAAATCACCATGTTTTGTCACATGAAAGAAAAATCTTCTCAATTATCCTCCCCTGTCATGGGGAAGCACTATTC
>CAZANH010000373.1:0-2393 GCA_964486515.1 uncultured Eubacteriales bacterium | reverse complement strand
TGCCTTGGTTTTACAGTCTCTGTTCATGTATTCATTCTATGACAATGTATTAAAAAAGCATACCAGTGTAGTCAACAATATCTTACTTAAGAACAGTATTGATAAAATAGAAAATGACATTCTGGAATTGGAAAAGATTGCGATTGTTTTAAACTCCAATAGCAGAGTTACAAGTTTTTTCGGAGTGGGGGCTGAACTTACGAATGTTCAGGCGTATCAGGCTGTTCAAATCGTCAAAGATTTAAAAGCTATTAAAGATTCAAACAGGTTGATAGAAAACATTTTTATAGTTTTTAGTAATGGCATAGTATTATACAGCGATGGGAAATACAGTATTCAGTTTTTTCAGGAAAATATAGATCCTGAATTTGAGAAAATTGTTTCAAGTTTTAATGAGTATAGTTATAGAAAATTGCTTGTTACGGGTGGTAAAAAAGCGATAGAAAATCAAATTTTATACTTGCAGTCATTGCCATTTGGAAATAAAAAAAATATGAAGGCTACGCTGCTTATTCAACTTAGCAAAAAATACTTGGGAAATATATTGGAGAATAATAAATTAACAAAAAGCACTGTATCAGTTCTTGCGTTTTCTGATGGTAAAAATAAGACAGATATTCAGATAGGCCCTGATGGTTCTGTCAACAATGAATTTGACAGCATCAGAAAAGCTGACGGAATAATATCACAATTTCAGTCTGACATATTTGGGCTTGAACTCAATACCATAACACCAAGGAAAGAATTTAACATGCATAAAATCTACATTAAAGGAGTACTGTTTTATGCAATGATTTTTACAATAGGTATTTTTATTCTATTTACTTTTAATCTTGCATATAAGGATTATAAAAAAATCTTAAGCATATATAACAAAGTATCAGGGTACTTCAGAGGAAGGACGGTTTCCAACATATTTGATTATATTAAATATTCAATTAACGATATTGTTGATGAAAACACTGTATTAAGAGATGAAAAGGAAAAGAATGCAGATGCATTGAAAGAATATACTTTTGGTAAAATTCTGGGTGGTCAGATTACTGACAATCTGTATCATTACATGGAAGTGTGTGGTATGCATTTAGTGAACAAGGAGTATGTTCTGTTTGCAGTAATTCCGTCTAACGGTTTTAGCAAAAAAGCATTTTATTTGCAGCATGTTTTTAAAAAGTATTTTTCGGACATCAATGATTTTTTTACCTGTATTAACAACAAAAACGGACTCATCGTTTTGGGTGTGGATGATATCAATCACGAAAGAATCCTATCTATAGGAGAAATATTATCAGAAATATTTGAAAGAGAATTTGATTCGGATACTATTGTAGGAATAAGCAATAAGATGAGTAATATTAAATCTATTTCTACAGCTTACCAGGAGGCTTTAGAAGCGGTAAGGTATGGAACATTATACAGAATAAAATGTGTCGCGTTTGGTGCTATGCAAGGAAATAAGGATAATCAGGTAATATATCATTATTCACTGGAAACAGAACAAAAATTAATAAACTACATAAAAACAGGTAATATTAATAACATCAGAAATGTTTTAGCCGATATTTACAATGATAATTTTGCTGAAAAAAGACTGTCATATAATAAAGTAAAACTTCTCATCATGGATCTCATAAATACTGTTGTCAAAACAACGGAGGATATAGGGCTGACAGTAGAGCAGAGTATATATCGGATAGCAGTTGAGAATGTTTCTATAGAAAATGCATTTAAAAAGATAGAGGAATATTACATCAATATAGGGGAATATTGTCTTGGTCATAAAAAAAGCAACAATCACCAGCTGTTTGATAAAATAGTTGATTATCTTGAAAAGAATTATATGAATGATCAATTATGCCTCAATCTGATTGCAAACCATTTAAACCTTTCAGCAAATTATTTATCTCAGTTTTTTAAAGAACAGGCGGGCATGTATTTTAAAGATTATATTAACATGCTCAGAATAAAGAAGGCAAAAGAAATCATTGAAAGCTCGGAGAATGTCAAGATGTATGAAGTAGCAGCCAATGTAGGTTATAAAGATAATGCCACACTCATCAGGGTTTTTAAAAGATATCTGGGCGTTACGCCCGGAGAATATAAGGAAGAGGAGTTTGCAAATACATGAGAATGAAGATGAACATTAGCAATTATTAGTTGTGATTTATGCGTAATAAAAGAGGAGGATATTGCTTTTGTACATAGAAAAATTCATGATAAGACAGGTATTGACCCGTCCAAGATTATAATATCTGCCACTCATACCCACCAGGGTCCAATTATGAGTAATGATGCCAAAGGGATAATATCCTGGAGTGTGAAAGATGATGAAAAGCATGAAATGCTTCTGGAAGGGATCGTTACATCGGTAGTGGAGGCATTTAATAGTAGAA
>CAZANH010000372.1:0-6964 GCA_964486515.1 uncultured Eubacteriales bacterium | reverse complement strand
GCCGTTTTACGCATATGTTTCTTTTATGGCCCCACATGATCCACGGACAATGCCATTAAGGTTCAAGGAAATGTATGACCCGGAAAAAATCAAGCTTCCAGAAAATTTTATGTCCATGCATCCTGTAGAATACGGAAATGCAAATGGTCGAGATGAACTTCTCGCACCTTATCCGAGAACCCCTGAAAATACAAGGCAGCAGATAGCCGAATATTATGCAATGATTACCCATCTTGATTATGAAATGGGGAGGGTAATCAAAGTGCTTGAAGAAAAAGGAATGGCCGATAATACCATTATCCTGTTTGCAGGAGACAACGGACTCGCATTGGGGCAGCACGGTTTGTTCGGGAAGCAGAACCACTATGAACACAGCATAAGGGTTCCGTTTATAATATCAGGAAAGGGAATACCCAGGAATAATAAAAGAGATGCTTATATCTATCTGTTGGATATATTTCCCACAATCTGCGATTTGATAGGGATAGATGTACCGGACACGGTTGAAGGAAAAAGCTTTGCTAAAGCAATTGATGATAAGGATTATAAAACAAGGGATACGCTTTATTTTGCCTATAAAGATAAAATAAGGAGTGTAAAGGATGAAAGATATAAACTTATGGAATTTGTCCATGAAGGGAAACTGACAACACAACTGTATGACCTCAAAAATGACCCGTGGGAGCTTGCAAATTTATATTATACGGAAGGTTATTCTCACATAATAGATAAATTGAGAAAAGAGATGTACGGATTAAGGGATGAATGGGAGGACGAGAAACATCCTTTAGGCAAGAGTTATTGGACACAATACAGGCAGGACATTGAAAGTAATGCAATAAAGTAATATAACAAAGCGGAGGAAGTAGTAATGCAGGATGACAGACAGTTGAAGATTCGAAATTTTTGCATAATTGCACATATTGACCATGGCAAATCAACGCTTGCGGACAGGCTGCTCGAAATAACAGGTGCTCTTACAGAAAGAGAAATGGATGAGCAGGTACTGGATACCATGGATATTGAAAGGGAGAGGGGCATAACAATAAAATCACAGGCAGTGAGGATGTTGTACAAATCCGAAGCAGGTGAGGAATATGTCCTTAATCTTATAGATACTCCCGGGCATGTTGATTTCACATATGAGGTTTCAAGAAGCCTTGCGGCATGTGAAGGTGCAGTACTGGTCGTTGACGCAGCACAGGGAATAGAGGCGCAGACACTTGCCAATGCATATCTTGCGCTGGAACATAATCTTGAAATAATACCTGTTATTAACAAAATTGACCTCCCCAGTGCCCGACCTGAATATGTAAAAACGGAAATAGAAAATATTATAGGGATTGATGCATCCGAAGCTGCCCTGGTTTCCGCAAAGAAAGGCATAAATATACAAAAGGTTCTGGAACAGGTTATTGAAAAGGTGCCATATCCCAAAGGGGATAATAATGCACCCTTTCGTGCATTGATATTTGATTCTTATTATGATAGCTACAGGGGGGTTATTGTATATGTAAGGGTGAATGAGGGAAGTGTAAAACCTGGTGATAGAATAAGAATGATGAATACAAAAAAGAATTTTACGGTAACGGAGACCGGCTATTTTAAACCCAGGGGGGTAGTCCCCTGTAGTGACGGATTAATGACAGGTGATGTAGGGTATATTGCAGCCAGTATAAAAAACGTAAGAGATACGAGAGTTGGGGATACCGTTACCCTGGCTGATAATCCTGCAAAAGAACCACTGCCGGGTTACAGGAAGATAAATCCAATGGTATTTTGCGGGATATATCCTGCTGATGGAGCAAGATATGGGGATTTGAGGGATGCGCTTGAGAAACTCAGGTTAAATGATGCTTCACTTGTTTTTGAACCCGAAACGTCAGTAGCATTGGGATTTGGATTCAGATGCGGTTTTTTGGGGCTTTTGCATATGGAGATAGTACAGGAACGATTGGAAAGGGAATATGATTTTGATATTGTCACAACTGCTCCAAGTGTTGTATATAAGGTATTAAAAACGGACGGGCAGGTAATAACCGTAGATAATCCTACAAATTTGCCTGACGCGGATCAAAGGGAAGTAATGGAGGAGCCTGTAGTAAAAGCAACTATTATGGTCCCGACGGAGTATGTCGGAAACGTGATGGAGCTTTCACAGGAACGGCGGGGAACGTACAGCGATATGTCATATATTGATGAGGGGCGTGTCATACTTACCTATGAAATGCCCCTAAACGAAATAATATATGATTTCTTCGATTCCTTAAAATCCAAAACAAGGGGATATGCGTCACTTGATTATGAATTTACAGGCTACAGGGAAGCTGATCTTGTAAAGCTTGATATTATGCTTAACGGAGAGATAGTGGATGCCTTGTCGTTTATTGTACACCGGGATAAGGCGTATGCCAGAGGCAGGAGAATAGCAGAGAAACTTAAGGATTCCATACCTAAACACCAGTTCGAAATTCCGATACAGGCCGCAATTGGAGGAAAAATAATAGCAAGGGAGACGGTCAGGGCATACAGAAAGGACGTTATTGCAAAATGCTACGGGGGAGATATTACCAGGAAGAAAAAGCTGCTCGAAAAACAAAAGCAGGGGAAAAGAAGAATGCGTCAGGTTGGCTCCGTAGAAGTGCCTCAGGAAGCGTTTATGAGCGTGCTTAAGCTTGACACGTAATGAGATATTGTATGTATGAGAAACTGAAAAATATAGGAATATATATTCATATACCCTTTTGCAAATCGAAGTGTTATTACTGCGATTTCAATTCGTATGCAGGCAAGCAGGCGATTATTCCGGCTTACTTTGAGGCTCTGAAAAAGGAGATTGCGCATTATTCCCCAAAACTTGAAGGATATGAGGCGGATTCTGTATTTATAGGGGGAGGGACTCCTTCATATATTGAAGCTTCATATATGGTTGAAATATTAAGGCTTTGCCGTCAGAACTTCAATATTCCAGAAAATGCGGAGATATCTATTGAAACTAATCCGGGTACGCTTACCCGGGAGAAACTTTTTATGTACGGAGAAGCCGGAATAAACCGGTTGAGTATAGGGCTTCAGGCGTGGCAGGATATGCTCCTTGAAAAGCTTGGAAGAAGCCATTCACGGAAAGAGTTTGTCGAGAGCATGGAGCTTGCGGTAAACTGTGGGTTTTGTAATATAAACGTGGACATGATATTTGCAATACCGGGACAGACACTTAATGACTGGCTGGAAACGGTTACAAATATATCAGGGCTTAATCCCTCTCACATTTCAACCTACAGTCTCATAATCGAGGAAGGAACTGTTTTTGGAAGAATGAAAAAAGAAGGTGTTATTAAACCTGTAGAAGATGAGTTAGACAGGGAAATGTATTGGTCTGGCATTGAGAAGCTTAAAAACTATGGTTTTGAACACTACGAAATATCCAATTTCGCAAAAAAGGGTTCAAGATGCAGGCAAAACCTGAAATACTGGCATGCCGAAGAATACCTGGGACTTGGTGCGGGAGCTCATTCCTATTTGAACGGGAAAAGATTTGAAAATGTATATATACCGGAAAACTATATAAGTGATATGATGTCTGAAGGCAGTGCGGCAAAAAATTTCAACACAATCGGTATTGCGGAGGCCATGAACGAGTACATGATGCTGGGGTTGAGACTGGTCGAGGGTGTAAGCGCCGCTGAGTTCAAGAAAAGGTTTGGTGTGAATATGTTTGACATATTTGCACCTCAAATAGAAAGGCTTAATGAAAAAGGACTTATTTTAGCAGAGGACAGTGGCATCAGACTGTCGCAAAAAGGACTTGACCTGGCAAATCAGGCCTTCATGGAATTTGTGTAATGTCCATTGCATTTCCATATGAGTACTGACATTGGCAGACATGCTAGATAAATGGGAAATATCCCGAAGTCTCATGATAAGTTTTATGTTAATAATACAAGATATGCTGCAACAGCTGATAATACACTTATCAGTGTTCCAAGCAGATAATATTCCCCGAATTCCTTATCTTCAGATATCATTTTATATCTTGCAATTGATTTTGCCGTTAATACCAGTCCTATCGCAGAGTATTGCTCAATACTCATGAATATCACCATTATTATTCTTTCAAGTATACCTATGACTGCCCCTGTCTTATTATTGCTTTCAATCTCGTCCCTTACAGGTTTGAAACGGGCAAAAAGTTTTATAAAAGTAACATTTGTCGGTTTACATATTAAAAGCAGCAGACAGAACCATCTAAACACAACTAAATTATAAAATCTTGTTATGTAGGGAAAAGGTGTACTATTAAAGGATGCTATATTTACATTTAACGGAAAGAGAGTGCATACAAGCAATATTGATAAAATATGCATTGCCTGATCAACTATGTATATATGGCTGGTGTATTTATCAGTAAATTCGGATTTGTTTTTATACATTCTGTAAAATATGAACTTTAGTAAATCTATAAAAAAATGGAATAATGAAAAAATCAGATTGACAATAAGGATGGGAGAGCGCCAAAACGGTGCTGTAACAGTAAACACAACAGCTGTGTATATAAGTGAATGAATAAGTAAATGAAAAAAGTGTTCATTTTTCTTTTCAGACATATTTTTAGACTGAAAGTAGAAATCTCCAAGCAAATGAGCTGTTAAATACACAAATCCCAAAAAATCAAGCATAATCAAACCCCTTTACATAATAATTTCATCAAAATATTTTTGAATTTCCTTTCTGGCATAAAGATAATTGTAGAAACCGGAGCTTTTAAGACTCCTTTGAATTGTTGACTGTGTAACCCCGAGCCTTTCCGCAATTGAACTCTGGTTATCTTCATGCATTAAAAATTCGTATATTATCTCTCTTTGCCTTCGTGTCCATTTACTTTCCATAAATGAGCACAATGAAAGAGAAACATTTATTAAATCAATGTTTGATAGCTCATTATCTGAATATATTTTAATATCAAGTGCGTGCCGCATTTTACTTTTTTCTATTTTCCTAATATCTTCAATCATTTTTCTGGCATTATGATAGGCAGGCCCGTCAGCTCCAAGAGGGATATTTTTATTTATCTTGGTGTATATTTGCCCAATACCAACACCGAACCTGATTTTAACCGGATAAAGTTCAAATTTAATTATTTCAATAATACTGATAAGATTACCGATATCCTTAAGCAGACCCTGAAACTCATCACCCATTGTAATTGCAAAATTTGAAGCAATGCAGCTGCCGTATTTACGGTTTATTTTTTGCAGTGCTTTTTCAAGTTTGTTTTGTGTTGCCATACGCTTTTTAATTTCCTTTGACCTTATTATGTCTCCTATTACGGCACAGTACATAAAAATCCTCCTTTCCACGTTTATAACAACGAATGTAATTGCATTAGCAATTACAACACACCATTATATTATATTTTACATGATGGTAAAAGTCAATATTTATGCATATATAAATACATAAACAACAATTATGCATTGTGACTGTTCAAGCAATGCATTTATATATGTATTTATCTATATTATACATTCCATTTACTGTAATAAAACATTTCAACAACCCTGTAGTGAAAATTACTGTTGGGAATGTTGAAACCATAAATGAAATGGCAGCATGAACTTTACCATAATAAAAAGTCTTTGTTAAAGATATTTAAATTATTTAAAGACTTTAATATTGATATTTGACATACCCTGGCCTATACTTGATTTATCAAGACATTGACCTAATAACTATACGGAAGGATATTGACGCATGACCAAGACAGAATATGCAAACATGATTAATCTAAACAGGATAATGGAATCAATGAGAAAGGTTTTTAAGTTCAGGTATTTGTATATTATGCTTATACCTGGTTTGATTTACTTTTTTGTTTTCAAGTATATACCTATTTACGGTCTTCTGATCGCATTCAAGGACTATAAATTTAAGCTTGGTATAATGGGAAGCGAGTGGATAGGATTAGAGAATTTTAAACTCATGTTTTCATATGAAAGTTTTTGGGAGGTTTTTAAAAATACAATCATACTAAGTTTTGCCAGGATTATATTTTCCTTTCCAGCCCCTATTATTCTTGCCATATTTTTGAATGAAATTAAAAATATAATATTTAAAAGAACAATTCAAACTATTAGCTATTTACCACATTTTGTTTCATGGGTTGTCCTTGGAGGATTATTTCTCCAGTTTTTGTCTCCATCTATTGGTCCTATCAATGTTATTCTTAAATCAATGGGAATAAAACCAATTTATTTTATGGCAGATAATGCGTGGTTCAGACAGGTGCTCGTTGTAACTTTTATATGGAAGAATGCCGGCTGGGGATCTATCATATATCTTGCAGCACTATCCAATATTGATCCACAGCTATATGATTCAGCACATATAGATGGAGCAAACAGGATGCAGAGAATAATTCACATAACAGTTCCCAGTCTTGCCCCTGTAATTACGATAATGCTGATATTTGAAATGGGAAAGATAATAAATGATAACTTCGACCAGATATTCAACATGTATAACCCTGCAGTATATAAGGTAGCAGACGTTATTAGTACATATACATACCGTGTTGGCCTTGTTGAAATGAAATACAGTATGTCAACGGCAATTGGCCTGTATAAGAATATAATCTCTTTCTCAATGATTATAATGGCTAATGCAATAACCAAGAAAATTAATGATTATGGGATATGGTAACAATACAATAAATAATGCAAGGTGGTTTTTATGTCAGAATTAAAAAAAGTTAACAAAGAAGATAAAATATTTGATGTACTTCTATATGTTTTTATGGTGTTTTTTGCTTTGAGCACAATATATCCTTTTTTGTACTTGCTTACAACCTCCCTGTTATCAGCGGATGTTCCATTGACAAAAATATATATTGTTCCTCCCAAAATCAGTTTAAACAACTACTTCAAGGTAGTTACCGATGAATATATTTTATATGGGTTTAAAAACA
>CAZANH010000371.1:0-3104 GCA_964486515.1 uncultured Eubacteriales bacterium | reverse complement strand
ATATTATGGTCCTCCACCGTAATTATTTTTCCGGTATTGTCTATTGCTTCATTTATTATATCATTATCAAGGGGTTTTATTGTATGCATGTCAACAAGTTCAATGCTTATTCCATCCTTTTCAAGTTGTTCTGCGGCTTCCAATGCCTGATGAAGCATATCTCCGGTTGCTATTATGGAGATATCCTTTCCCCTCTTTAAAAACTTACCTTTCCCGATTTCAAATTCTTCGTCATCGCTGTAGTAAAGAGGCATCTCATCCCGGGTAAAACGTATATACACAGGCCCTTTGTATTCCGAAATTTTTTTAAGCAGTTTTTTTGTTGAATTATAATCAGCAGGCATTATAACTACCATACCGGGTATTGTCCTGTATATTCCCATGTCTTCTATACCCTGGTGTGTGACACCGTCATTGCAGGCCGTTATTCCGCCATGGCTGCATGCTATTTTTACATTTAAGCCGGGGTAACAGACAGAAGTACGGATCTGCTCAAGCATGCGCATGCTTCCAAAAACTGCATATGTACTGATAAAAGGTATCTTTCCCATTGTTGAGAGCCCCGCGGCAACTCCTGCCGCATTTTGCTCGGCAATTCCCACATTTATATGTCTGTCGGGAAACCTTTCGGCGAATTTAACCGTTTTCATTGATCTTGAAATGTCACAGTCTATTACATAAATATTGGGATTGTTTTCCGCAATTTCAACAATGGCATCACCATAAGCCTGTCTTGTTGATATACCGTTTGCATAACTTTCCTTAATCAAAAAAATCTCCTCCTATCTCAACCATAGAGGCTTTATATTGCGATTCGTCAGGCGCCTTGCCATGCCAGTCTGTTATATTTTCCATAAAAGAAATTCCCTTACCCTTTATTGTCCGGGCAAGTACGCAGACGGGTTTCCCGCTTGACTGCCTTGCTTTTTCAAAGGCTTCAAGAATCTGCTCAATATCATGCCCGTTTATATCAATTACTTCCCACCCGAAGGACTTCCACTTTTCACGCATATCACCTGATGGAAGAATATCACTTGTAGAACCGTCATTTTGCAGGCCATTGCAGTCTACTATTGCAATAAGATTGTCAAGTTTGTATTTACTGGCGCAGGCGGCTGCTTCCCATACCTGTCCCTCATTGGTTTCTCCGTCCCCCAGTATAACAAATACCCTGCTCGGAAAATTATCTGCCCTGATTCCCAATGCCATTCCTATCCCCACCGACAGACCTTGCCCAAGCGAACCTGTTGTCATATCAATACCCGGTACCTTTTTCATATCGGGATGCCCCTGAAGGATTGACCCCATTTTTCTGAGGGTATTTGTTTCTTCAAAGAGATAGTATCCTTTAAGAGCCAGCACCGAATAAAGCGCAGGACAGCAATGCCCCTTGGAAAGTATGACTCTGTCCCTTTCCTTCCAGTGAGGCTGGTCAGGGCGGATATTTAATTCGTTATAATACAATACGGCGAGAATATCGGATATTGAGAGCGAACCGCCGGGGTGTCCGGATTGTGCTTTATAAATCATCGTAATTATTGTTTTCCTGATTTCTCTCGCCATATCCTTCAAATATTTCACATCATTATTCATTATTAAGCTCCTTCTTATGAAATATCCTGCGCTATATTTAAACCGAGAAGTTCGGCTGCGTGTTCAAAACCGGATTCTCCAATTTTATACAAAGGTATATCTGTTTTCTCATGTTTGACCAGGCTCATTGAGATTTGTGCAAAAACCAGGACATCAACTTCTTTGGATAATTTAAAAAGCTGCTCATTTACCATTTCATCATGTTTGGTCCTATCACCGCTGCATAATACGTCAAAAGCGCCTTCGGCAACTTTTATAACTGTCTCTATTTTTTTGCCCTGATTTTCAGCCTCCTGCATAAGCAGCCTTTTAGTTCCAATGGGGCTGGTCGGAAGTGTTGCGAGTATCCCGATTTTCGTACCTGCTGATACAGCCATTTTGGCAACCGGTTCATCAATATTGAATACCGGTATGCTTAGAAATCTTCTGGCATATTGAGCAACTTCATTAACAGATGTACAGGTGACCATAACGACACCGGCTCCTGAAATTTCTGCGCATCTTGCATAACTGAGTATTTTAGCGGCAACATTGCTGGTAACTTTGCCTGCTAAGAGTGTTTCCTTCAAAAGGCTGTCATCGGAAATGTTGAATATTTCGAGCTCTGGATGTTTATCGGCAAATGGTTTTGAAAAGGGATCAGATATTAAATCCTTGTAGTTGCCTACTGTGTGAATAAGATAAAGTTTTTCCATTATATTTAGACCTCCCAAAATTAATTTGTTTTTACTCAATACATATGACGTATGATGTATGTTTATTATAACATCCTTTTTTCATAAAGTCAATCCAATCACTAATTTGGATGAATTGGTGAAGAAGTGAATTGTTTAAGATGAAAAATTTATGATAATATGGTAAAATGAATAAGCTAAACATGCATGTAGGATTTGGATTAAGAACATATAGGAGGTAACATGGAAATATTAAATAAAATAGATAATGAAACGATAGTAGAGAGAATTGTCAGTCAGATTTCAGATGCAATTGTTGAGGGAAAGTTAAAACCCGGGGACAAGATACCTACGGAAGCGGAAATGATAAAAGAACTTGGTGTTGGGCGTAATTCCGTGCGCGAAGCAATTAAAATGCTCTCTGCAATGGGAGTGTTAGAAATAAAAAGAGGAGATGGGACTTATATTGTTAAGGAAGTAAAACCGACTGTTTTTGATTCGGTAATATACAGTATTATTATGGAACAGAGTACCCATGAGGAACTCCTTGAATTAAGAAAAACGCTTGAAATAGATGTACTTGAAATGGTGGTTGAAAAAGCAGGGCAGGATGATATGGAGATGTTAAAAAAACTCATAGAAATTTTGGAAAAATCTTCTAAGGAAAAGAATTTTGAAAGGGCAGCGCAGCTTGATCTCGAATTTCATCATAAGCTGGCTGATATTGCAGGAAACAAGCTGTTAAGCCGGATAGTAAAAGGTGTTCAGAACCTGTTTTATTCGTCAATAAAAAGAACGCTGGAAAATTATGAAGTATACAGGGGAAGCGGACATAAA
>CAZANH010000370.1:0-1733 GCA_964486515.1 uncultured Eubacteriales bacterium | reverse complement strand
CCCTTAGAATGTTCCTAATTTTTCCGATTAACCTTTTTGAGCTGTACCGCCCGCTAATAAAGACAACCTTCATTTCCCTTTTTCCTCCAATTCATCTATAGCGGCTATAACCGCCTGAACAGCATCACGGTCAATTTTGCCAATAAGCTTTTTCACATAGACATCTTGATATTCATTTTCTATAAGCCTGTTTTCAAGTATATCAATATTATTTGCTATGCTCCTGTAACAGTCATTGCCCAAAAACGGTTTTATGGCTTCAAAAAACAATTTCCTCGAATCTTTCATCACAACACCTCCAATTCATCTATAGCAGCTATAGCTGCCTCATACTCACATTTAATTTCTTTCCATTCTTCGATGGTTAGTGGATTAAAAAACGCATCTTTTCCCATTCTATCAAGTGGCTCAAATATAACTATCGCATTGTGTAACGCTTCCCTTGCCTGTTTCAGCACCGCCGCTTGTTCTTTGTTCTCCTGCCTTAAGGCTTCAATTGTGTCGCATAAATCAATCAACCCCTCGTCTTTGTATACCATGTGGGCAGGTAAATACGAAATCCCTCTGTCAATAAAATTGCCTTCATCATCATAACCATGTTCACGTATCATGTGTCCATTAATAGCTTTTTCTTTGATTTTCTGTACTTCCTCCTGTGTCAACCTCATTTACCTTCACCTGCCCTTTCTTATTTTGTTTATTTTTTGTGTAATTACCCATACCCCATACACCCAACCAAATTAGTAGTAACATTATCCCACGAAACCCTATTAATACATCACTCATTTGTATTCACTTTCCCTTTTATTAATCTTAGTATTTGTATAATATTAACAACAAGTTGGTACTTATATACCATTATATATTTATCATTTTTCTTTTTACCAATCAATATAACATGATTTCCATTTTTCAAATATTTCTTGTTCAGATTTATCATCTTCATCATATTCAAATATACTTCTTCCAAATCCAATAGGAGCTATTTTAAAAGTTGATATGATATCAGCCATGCATTTTTCGCATAAATTAATTGTATGATTTTCTCCATCTTTAAATATTTCAGAAAAATATCCCCAAAAATTTGATATTCTTACATATTCATTATTTGAATCACAAATATTTTTACCGCACTTATTACATTTTATTTTTTTATTTTCTAATGATTGATTTTCTTCTTTTTCTAATTCTAAAAGTTGATTTTCCATATGTATAACTCCTTTCTTGATATATTATTATTATATATTATAATATTTAATTTGTCAATAATTTTTTTAATTTTTTATTGTTAAAAAGTTATATAAGTCTTTCATTGTTTCACACTAGTTCATTCCACCCTTTCATTAATCTTACTATTTTGTGTAATTGTACATTAACAGCAAGTCGGTGTTTATATATCCTTACAATAATAACATAACAAGGTTTATCCTGTGTTTTCTCTGAATAAAAAGAAGTATAACTACTTCCTTTGGTTATGTACCCATCATGGAAAGGTTTTTTAACAAGTGTGCATTTTACATCAAAGTTATCTCCGAACATGTTTTTTAATGTCATAGTTATTTTGTCACCTTTTTTTATGCTATTATCCCATTCCTGTTCAGTCATTTCTCATCACTCTCCCTTATAGGATTTTTTTTACCGCTTCCCACAGTGCATCACACAACTCCTTGCTTGAAAACCAGCCACCGTAATTAGCGTTGCATACATCAACTGCCCATCGTATAATTTTATTA
>CAZANH010000369.1:0-3933 GCA_964486515.1 uncultured Eubacteriales bacterium | reverse complement strand
AGGCGTCGTTGCTGAAAAGTTGATTCAGAAGCAGGCATGTCAATTGGAAAGCCTCGTTAGTGAAACACTACCAAGAAGGCTCTGCTTGAGAGGAAACACTCGAACATGAATGCACAAATTCGAGAGTAGGTAACGTAGAGCGGTTTGCGGGAAAACCGCACGAGCCGTTCATTGAGGGGCTGATCTTGGGAAAGGTTGGCCTACTCTATCACGATTGTAAACAAGCCTGTGTTGGTATATAATATTAACATAAAATTTGTGAGGGAATTAAATTTATATATGAAAACAGATAATAGAATCTTTATGGGTAAAGCTCTTGCACCGACATCAATATTGGAGCAAGTTAATTTCAATAGTGACAGACCGTATACAATAAGTATTAAGTATTTTGAAAAAGATGATATCACAATACCGCATTATTCGGATTCCATTGAAATTCTTGCTTGTGATAACCTTAAAGGAACTATTACTGTCGATGCAAAACAGTACTGTTTTAATGGAAAGCAGATTTTTTACATACCTCCTCAATATATACATTCTGTAAATGTCAAAAGATGCAATGGTGTAATGTATGTTTTAAAGATATCCTTAGATGCATTATCGAACTTCATCTTCATGGAAAACATACTTAAATATACTGGTCTAACGATATATTCACAGCCTTTTGTCTGTAATGAATTTGAAAGTATTCATAATTTGATAGAAGGGCTTATAGAAAATGATAAGAATATTTTTTTAAGATTACATGGAATACTGGAAATTTTAAGAATACTAAGCGAATATTTTGTGCATAAAAACGAAGACGTAAGTAAAACCATTAAAGACAGGAATAATCTTAAGGAAATTATAAACTGGTCTATGAATAATTATGATACAAGTATTGAACAGGCAGCAAAAAATGTTAACTACAGTAAATATTATTTTTGCAGATGGTTTAAAAAATTAACAGGATTAACATATAACAATTACCTGAAGCATCTTAAGATAGAACATGCGTGCAGATTACTGGTTAAAAACAAATCTGTTTCACAAGTAGCCAGTATTTGCGGCTATAAAAATATTTCATACTTTATTCGAATATTTGCAGACATAAAACACTGCACACCAAAACAATACATCGTAAAATATACAAGCAAGAAATCCATATAAGTGGACATACAAGTGGAATTAAATAAATGAACATGGGTATGCACTTTACTAAGGTAACCACTATATATTGTGGTTGTGATTATTGCCTTCTTTGTAGTTCACTATCTCATTGTAAGGAACAGGTGAAACCGCGGCTGCTTGCTGGATTAACCTGTAGAATAGCTTCCCACGGTAATGTGAAGCACGTCTGTTAAACCTGAAAGTGAACTCATCAAAATAATATTTCATATACTCTGAACTTGCTGAGCCCTGATGAGTGCCTAATAACCACCTTTTTAACAATGAAATTATTATATGGACATGTGGCAAAAGGTCTGATTTATTACTATGTTTGGCTAATGTCGAGGATGTAAAAAAAGTTGTGTATGGAAGTTAGGAAATGCTCCCTTTCTGGGAAGAATTAATAAATAAAAAACAGAAAGGGAGATTTTTTATGGCATTACCAAAAGAAGTTGTACAGGGAATAATCAAGGGAAATAATTTCCAAAATTCAGGTGAAATTCTCGCATTTATAAAAGAATCTTTCAAGGATGTACTTCAAGAAATGCTTGAAGCTGAGATGGACACAATGCTTGGTTACCCAAAAGGAGAGTTCCATGATAAGAAGGTTAATAACAGTCGAAATGGTTATACTGAAAAGACTGTCCGTAGCGAGCTAGGCCCAATAGAGTTAGATGTACCAAGAGATAGGAAAAGTGAATTTATTCCAAGGATTGTACCAAAGTATAAGCGAGATATTTCTGGGATTGAAGAAAAAGTTATATCTCTTTATGCCAGAGGAATGTCTACCAGGGACATACATGACCAGATAAAGGACCTGTATGGTGTAGAGGTTTCAGCAGAAATGGTGAGTAAAATAACAGACCACATAATACCATCAATAAAAGAGTGGCAAAGTCGGCCATTGGAGAGCTTATACACATTTGTGTTTATGGATGCAATTCATTACAAAATTCGTGATGAAGGACACATTATAAACCGTGCATGTTATGTTGTGCTTGGTATTAACATCGAAGGCAATAAAGATATTCTTGGAATATGGATTGGTGAAAATGAGACATCTAAATTCTGGCTAGGAGTATTAAATGAATTAAAAAACCGTGGTGTGGAAGAAGTTCTCTTGTTTTCAGTTGATGGATTAACAGGCTTGAAAGAAGCCATAGAAACTGCATATCCAAAAGCTGAAATACAAAGATGTATTATTCACCAACTAAGAAACTCGTTTAAATATGTATCTTACAAAGATTTAAAAGAATTCTCTAAAGACTTTAAAAGTGTTTATACAGCAGTTAGCGAGGAAAATGCATTGGATGCACTGATTGATTTAAAAAGTAAGTGGGGAAAGAAATATCCATTTGCCTTCCGGAGTTGGGAAAGTAATTGGGATGTCTTAAGCCCGTTTTACAAGTATCCTGATAACATACGTAAAATCATATATACTACAAATATTATTGAAGGATTACACCGTCAATTCAGGAAAGTAACAAAAACAAAGACAGTATTTCCTTCCGACACATCATTGGAAAAGATGTTATACCTGGCTTCAATGAATGTGATAAAAAAATGGACTCAGAGGTATAAAAACTGGGATCAAGTTTTAAGTCAACTCTTGATCATGTACGGAGAAAGGCTTGAGCGGTATCTTTAAGAGTCTTTAAGACATCAAGTTCTATCGAAGTCCGCTTTCTTTGACGTCAAAGAAAGCTCACAAAGAAACCGGCCCTCATTGCCGGGCGGGCTAGACCTCACAAAAATAGGGCTTATAGAAATAGACACATTACGCCTTATAAACAATTATTACCATATACATTCAAGTTTATGTATAAAACCTGATAATATTGGCAATAATATAAATGTAAATGTTGTAATTAACAAAAATAATATATGGTTTTATTTCTTTTCAGAATGGGGCAAAACACCCCTATACACAAAATATTTTACACTACCCTAATGTCACCTCATGTATGTATCCTTTTTTATCTATACCTTGGTATCCATTCCATCCGTCAGTACTAACCGTGCTCCCTACTTCTATGGATTCCTGTATAAATTGATGCAAACAGCTGTAAGATGCATCATTAACGGCACCAACCCGTATTCGCCCAATTTTTTTATCCTTGACTTCTACAGCCACAACAGTGAGCACTTTATTTTCTGTCCCTCTTCCACGTTTTTTGCCTTCCTCCTTTCCTCTAATGTACGAGTCATCGACTTCAACAAAGCCTGATAACCTATCTCTGCCAGGTCTAACCATTGCACATCTCAATTTGTGCAACCATGTCCATGCAGTACGGTAACTGCCAAGCCCTAATATCCTTTGAAGTCCCAATGCACTTGCACCGTTTTTTTGTGTAGTAACCCACCATATCGCTCTAAACCATACTGTTAGAGGCTTATGTGTATCTTGAAAAACCGTACCCGCTATAACTGATGTCTGATGATTACATTTACTACATTCATATAAAACGCTTCCAACTGGCCACGCCTTAGTATTACCACATTTGGGGCACTTAAATCCTTTTGGCCAACGTAGGCTAAACAAGTATTCTCGGCAAGCCTCATCGGTGTTAAATTTTTTCTCAAACTCTTCCAATGTCATCAGATATTCTCTCATTTTATAATACTACATCTTGTGTGTACCTTAGTCAAGTGCATACCCATATACATTTATTTTGTTGGCTTCCGTCTTTATAATTCTTATTGCGGGCACCGTATTTTTTATGTTCAGGGAAAAGGAAAGCAAAACATACTCCAAAACAAAAGCAAGCAGTATTTCTCCAGTTC
>CAZANH010000368.1:0-3512 GCA_964486515.1 uncultured Eubacteriales bacterium | reverse complement strand
TATGCCTATTTTTTTTATAAAGTAATACATTTTAGCTTTCTCCTTCTCCTCCAATTTATTCTATTATACAATACAATATATATAGATACCTAAAACAAGCAATAAGTTGCATATTTCTAAAGATTTACTTAAATTTAATATAACTTTAGCATCTATATTTAGTTCAAGAAAAAGAAAGGGAGACCATGTATACATTTACAAACCAGTTCATTTCCAATAATAAAAATGCAGAGTTTCTGAAATGGCCTGTTGCAGACAGGCGTGGGAAGGATGGCTGACCGGCTACAATCCCTACGCCGCGGAGGACATTAAAATAATGGAGGCTGAGGGCGGAAAGTATTTTAATCTCATTCAGTTGATTGCTAAAGTCAATTGAATATACTTGCCGGAAATGGATTTAAGGTGAAAAAATTGCATCCGGTAGACATGTTCCCGTGGACGGCGCATGTGGAGACGATAGTGTTGATACAAAGAGCATATACGTAAAAATCCTTAGATTTAAGCACTTTACGAAGCATATGGTGTTTACTGAAAACAGTAAAAAAACTCGCAATAAGGAGATAAAAAATTATATTAATGTTTCTGTGGCTGTTGAAGTAGTATGTGGGAACACAAAGAAATAGTGTAAGTTACTAAGGGACACTGGTAGAAAATAGTGCGGTTACATGTATTCTCTTTAATGCTTCCGTTTCGGACAACCTTTTTTACCGGGGCCTATGTCTTCAATCCGGCACTGGAATGAGTACAGAGGAACAAAACAGGGTAATTGAAAATATAAACAGGATATTTAAGAAAGGTCACTTATATCCATTTCAAATGGACCAATGACAGCAAATTCTATTCCTACGTTTATCATGATTTTTTTTGTCCTGTCCATATCATTAAAATGTACTATCGCATAACCCGTATTTTTATTAAAAGATAATAAATCAGAAAATATGGCTGAAGAGGGTTTTGTGTAGCCGGTCATGAAGTCAGAGTCAGGTACCAGTATATCCGGTATGATCCTCAATATTTTTATATTCGAGCCTTCTTTATATCTTGCATCATAATCAACTTTCATACAGTCAAACTTGTTGAAGTTTTCAGGAAGCAGGCTGTCGTTTTTGGAGATGATTGAGGTTTTTTTCAACAGAATCGATGAGTCTCCAAGGTCAATTTTGCTGTCCATGTGTACAGGCTTATCAATCTCAGGCATCCTGATTTTTATTTCAGAGTCGATATCAGTGCTGTACAAAATTTGAGGAAAAACGATTTTTGAAATCTGCCTGTCATCTGGAATCCTGAAATAGAATGTATGAACAGAGCTGTTGTTCTGCTTTCTCAAATCCTCATCAGCGTAGTATTTGACACCATCCCTGTCAAGGACATACACACTTTCCGGAAATAGTTCGTTTTCATGATTAAAAAGATAGAAGCGGATTCCCTGATAAATCTTTGGAGCTACCGTACTTAGGTCTACCGATAAAATGCTGCCGCTTCTTTTGGTATCTGCGAAAATCATAATATCATTGACGGTTATTGTTTTTCCCATTGATTCAGGTGTGACACCATTTTTTACAGGAGACATTCTTATGTCCACTGTTTTTTCAAATCCATCCATTGTAATTAGGAATAATGAATTGACAGGCGTGTTTTCGTAAAGATAAAAACATCCCTTTATGGTATAGGCCTTTGTTTCTGATGTTGGACCACCCATGGAATAATTCTCAAGCTTTATTTTATTACTTTCTGCCAGAAGATATACCCCTGGTTTTGTTTCCCCTGAAAAAAATTTGAGCACTTCTTTTTTATCCTTGATATCCCCAATGCTGTCCATACCAATATTGGTAACGATTGAGACATTCAAAGCATTGTTTGCGATATAAGCGGATTTTACCTCCATAAATTCATCATTGTCCACAACCCTTACAGACTTATCCAAAGCACCCTTTATTAAGTCCTCTTCACTGTTGTTTTGTACAACACCAACACCGGGGATGAATGAGAATATTTTTTGATACAGCGCGTTTACAGGGCTGTTTGGAATAAAGGCAGAGAAAATCATTATTACCAGGCATGCGGCTGCGATGTTCCTTATGGAAAATATGTCGGTTATATATCTCCGTTTAGAAAATACATCAATTTTTTTCTTGCTGGCAATAAGTAACTTTTCATATGTCCGATTTAATATTTTTTTCTTCATTTCAGTTTTCATTGTAAATTCCGATTCTTTTATCTTATTAACAAAGATGTTAAAATTATTGGTATCAGACATAATATCCCTCCTCAATAAGTATTGCTCTTAACTTCTCCCTTCCTCTTGATATTCGCTTGTAAATGTTATCTTTTGTTATATTAAGTACCTTTGAAATGATGAATACATTTTCACCAAGTATGAACCGGCGGTAAAATATCTCATTATCAGGTGGGGAAAGCTTACTCATCAGTTTACACAATTTACCGGTGTCAAGAGAATCATAGTCTTCATTTAAACCAAATTCCTCTTTTATATCCTCCAAATATGTTACCCTGTCATGCCTGCTTACTTTCCTCAAATAGTCAATGGCACATCCTCTGGTAACAAGAATAATCCATGATTTAAAGGATGATTTATCTTTTTTATAATTTCCTATACGTTTCCAGATTGCTAACAATGCGTCACTAATACACTCTGAAAGGTCATCCTCATTGAAATTCCCAATATTCCCCGCTATATATGCCATTAATCCTCCATACTTATCCAGAAGCATTGACAGGCCATCCTGGTTACCAGAAAGGATTAAATTATAAATCGGGTCACTCATTTTTACCCTCCAATTCGTTTAATGAGTATGATTTAATATTATTTTGGTGCCACAATATAATATCCGTAAGTAACTATTACTTTTGGACACAATAAAAGCAATTTTTTTAAAAAACACGTAAGATATTTTATCATTATAAATGGCTTTATATACCACAGAACAGCAAATATTACAAATACGAGTAAGATACAATAATGACCCTGCTTAAGAAAAGAGATTCTAAAAGCTATTATAAGTACAAAGACATCATAAAAGTTGCAAATCTTACATGTTCGAATATAACGGACTGTATTTGAAGGATGTATCATTTGGAATTGGCTCTATATGTTTTACTTTTGCTGATACTTATTCCAAAAGCAGATACGAGAAGTTACAAATGTTAAAGCATGGCTATGATAATCTATCGCCTGTTTCGGCAGAGTTCAGATTCAAATGGACTTCCGGCAATGGAAGTAATATAGCCGAAATGTCAATTGAAAAAAATGTTGACTATCAGAATCCAGGTCGAATTGTGTTTAATAAATTCAAACACTACAGCTTTACGCTATTAACAACTACATTCAAGTGTAGACAAATGAAATTCCATATAGTATAATAAGAATACAATAAGCATATTTAAATACTACAGAACGAGGTGATTCGTATGATAAACATTAAACCTTCCGCAGCCATACGTAAAAACTACAATCAGATTTCTGAATTGTGCAGAAAGACTGGAGAACCGGT
>CAZANH010000367.1:0-2958 GCA_964486515.1 uncultured Eubacteriales bacterium | reverse complement strand
TCTTTATAATTCTTATTGCGGGCACCGTATTTTTTATGTTCAGGGAAAAGGAAAGCAAAACATACTCCAAAACAAAAGCAAGCAGTATTTCTCCAGTTCCTGCCTCCAAAAATATTCCCGGAAAATTTAAATTGGATAGAAAAGATATCATTATAATGCTTTCAATGACTATTATTTACCTGATTGCGGCTCTTGTAAATCTCGGGAGCCTGAATGTCCCGCAGACCGTGTGGAATCCCGCAAAACCTGGTGAAAACGTTGTTATTGACCTCGGACGCGAAGCTGACCTTTCACGGATAACCTATTTCTGCGCGCTGGGTACAGGCTGGAGCGCCAAAGGCTCCTACAGGGTCGAATATCTGGACGCCAACGGAGATTTTGTGCCCCTTACAACCTTGAACAAGGATAATGTATTTGTGTGGAAAACTGTAAATGTCTCGGTAAAAACGAGCAGGCTTAAAATCATCGTAGACACTCCGGGCGGTGCTCTTAATGAAGCAGGCATCTTTGAAAGCGGAAGCAGCAATCCTTTAAAAGGGATAAAAATAGTGGAAAAAAATATTGACCCGTCGGATGGGGGATCGGTTGAAAACCTTTTTGACGAGCAGGATAAGGTTGCCTGGAAAGCATCATACCTCAACGGTACATATTTTGATGAGATATACCATGCAAGGACCGCATACGAACACCTTCACAAAATAGAACCTTTTGAGAACACACATCCTCCCCTGGGTAAAGTATTTATATCTCTGGGTATAGCAATATTCGGAATGACCCCCTTCGGGTGGAGGATAATCGGGACACTTTTCGGAGCAGCCATGATACCTTTGATGTATGCCTTCGGGAAAAAAATGTTCCATAAAAGATTATACGCATTCAGCGCCGCATTCCTTATGATGTTTGACTTCATGCACTTCGCGCAAACCAGGATATCTACAATAGATGTCTATGTGACATTCTTTGTAATACTTATGTTTTATCATATGTATGATTACTTCATAAATAAATCCTATAACCTTGGGTTTAAGGAATCCTTGAAACCGTTGTTCCTGAGCGGATTGTTCTTCGGATTCGGTGCAGCAAGCAAATGGATAGCATTATACGGCGCCGCGGGGCTTGCCTTCCTGTTCTTCCTGACCAAAATACTTGAATATACCGACTATAAAAAACTTATGGGCAAAGGCCCGAAAAAAAGCAGAAAGATACAATGGCTGCATAATTTCATACCACAGTACCTGGGAGGCACATTTGCCGCCTGCGTACTGTTCTTCGTAATAATCCCGGGTGTCATATACATTCTTTCATATATCCCCTTCATGATGGTTCCGGGCCCCGGGCATGGCCTCAAAGAAGTGTTTACACTCCAGCGGCACATGTATAACTACCACAGTACCCTTAAAGCAGGTCATCCGTTCACTTCACCGTGGTGGGAATGGCCGCTTATGGTAAAACCAATATGGTTTTACGGAGGTTCCGAACTCCCCGCAGGAAAAGCATCCACAATTGCTTCGTTCGGTAATCCGGCCATATGGTGGGTGGGCATTGTTGCTATGGTTTTAGCAGTTCTCACCGCTATACGCCTTAAAGACAAAAAAATGATTGTCATATTCATGGCAATCGCATCCCAGTACCTGCCATGGGCGCTTGTACCTCGAATAGCATTCATATACCACTACTTTTCCATAGTACCGTTTGTTATACTGTCCATAGTATATGTAATGAAAGACTTAATCGACAGCTACCCCCGAGCCAGATATGCCTTTTACGCATACCTTGCCATAACAGCCGTATTGTTTATATGGTTTTATCCCGTGCTGTCAGGTATGGAAGTAAACAGGTCCTACATAGACGGTTTGAAGTGGCTGAAAACCTGGAATTTTTAAAATGCAGTACAATAATACCACAGGAGGTTTTAACTATGCCTGAAAATATAGTATGTTCCGTAGTAGTACCGGTATTCAATGAAGAGCCTGTCATCGAAGAAACCTGCAAGCGGCTCGGAGCAGTTATGGACTTCACGGGGGAGCCTTATGAAATAATACTCGTAAATGACGGCAGCAGGGATAAGACTGCCCTGCTCGCCCGTGAGATATGCCTTAAAAACACAAATATAAAGCTTATAAGCTTCTCAAGGAATTTCGGCCATCAGATTGCCATAACCGCAGGCATGGAATATTCAACGGGACAGGCAGTTGTAATTATCGACGCGGATCTGCAGGACCCTCCCGAGATTATACCCAAAATGCTGGAAAAGTGGAAGGAAGGCTATGATGTCGTATACGGGAAAAGGATAAGGCGGAAAGGCGAGACACTTATAAAAAAGATAAGCGCCAAGCTTTTCTACCGCTTTTTAAAACGCATGACTGATTTTGACATACCTGTCGACACCGGAGATTTCAGGCTGATAGACAGAAAAGTATGCGATTCCCTTAAAAGGATAAATGAAAGGAACAGGTATGTGAGGGGGCTCATAAGCTGGCTTGGTTACAGGCAGACCTGGGTGGAATTCGAAAGGGACAGGAGATTTGCCGGTAAAACCAAATATCCCTTTAAAAAAATGCTCAAATTTGCCTTTGATGCCGTTACATCCTTTTCATACAGGCCCCTGAAAATTGCTTCATATGCAGGTACGCTTCTATCACTGGCCAGTTTTACATACCTCGTGATAGTAATATGCCAGGCTCTATTCAGCAACATGATTGTCCCCGGCTGGGCTTCCACAATCGCAGTCAGCCTTTTCTTCAATGGAATCGTCCTTCTCATGCTTGGAATAATCGGAGAATACATAGGGAGGATATATGACGAAGCCAAGGCAAGGCCATTGTATATAGTCAGCGAGCTAGTGAATTTCGAAGACAGGAAGACATAAAAATATCATCATTAATGGTTGTAAATTACAATTAAAAATGAAAATCCTGTGAAAATAGATTCAATACATTTACGGCATAGGGTACAAAC
>CAZANH010000366.1:0-2439 GCA_964486515.1 uncultured Eubacteriales bacterium | reverse complement strand
TATTGAAGAAATACCTTTCTGAAATAGATAGTGAAGGGCACGCAGAGGCTGTTTTTGAAGCAAATATAAGGTCAAATCACTGTTTGAGATGAATGCTTTTCAGTTATATTAATTGAAGCATTCAGCGAGTTTGATTTGACATGTAAGGCTGAATATACAGCCTCTTGATGCCCGCAGCGTTTTTTCAGAAAGGTATTTCTTCAATATATATCTCTTAGGTAACTGAACAGACATCAAGTAATATCTGAGAATCTGAGATATGCAACGTTACCATTGACATCATATCATTATTGAGTATATAATATTCATAGGGAACGTTCCCGAAATATAGCCTGAGTATTGTGAGGGTTGCCAAGTTGGAAAAAGGAACACATTTTACCGGTGTAAACCTTATTGAGATAGCAAAAAAAACCGGGTTCAGCAAATCAACGGTGTCACGTGCTATAAACAACAGCTATGGAGTCAGCGACAAGACAAGAGAAAAAGTCATGCTGGCTGTAAAAGAGATGAAATACAGGCCAAACACACAGGCAAGGAATCTTCGTACCGGTAAAAGCAGGCGCTTGGGTATATTGATTCCGGAAGGTATAGAAAACTGGGCTATCAGAAGCATGGTTAATTCACAGAAAATAGAGGGTATAGTAAATAAGGCAAAAGAATATGAGTATGACGTCCTTATTTTTATAGAAAATATAAACAATACTGCCGGATTGAGAAGAATAATAGAAATGAAAAGCCTTGATGGTATCTTACTGCTAAACGAAATACCTGCGGAGTTTCTCCTGGCACTTAATACTTATGGTATCCCTTTTATACAGGTTAATTGGAGCATTGACGGCTGTAAAAACCAGAATTATGTGAAAACCGATATCTATGGCGCTGCTCTTAAAGGCCTTGAATGTATTTTGGGTAAAGGTTACAGCAGCATAGGAGTCATTAACTGGATGGGCAGAGATGTGGAAAAAGCCTTTCACGATTTTATGAAGATGAATAAAAGAAACAAGGGGTTGCTGAAGAAAAATGAAAATATTCTGATAAACGTACCTTTCAGAATGAAGCAGGAAGAAGTGGACAGGATATTAGCAGACAACTTAAAGGATGCTTACCTTGTTTTCTCATATTCAACCGCAGTTAAATTCTATAAATACTGCAGCCGAAAGAAGCTTAATATTCCTGCTGATATAGCCCTGCTTTCATATGATAATTTCAGTTTCTTCAGATATCTGATACCGCCGTTATCAGGAATAGATCAGAAATTTGAAGAAATGGGCAAGACAGCGGCTGGAAGTCTCATCAGAATGATAAAGGGTGAGATACAATCATTCAGAAAACTTACAATACCTGAGATTGTCTTAAGGGAGTCATGTTAATATCATGTCAGTCTCACAGCCGCAACAAATAATATATAAAATAATAATAAAAAAATCATTGAGGGGGTTGAAACATTTTTATGAAAAAAATTAAAATAGGAGTTTTGGGAGCTGGAGGAATTGGCACCGTACATCTGGATTCATACATGAACAATCCCGATTGTGAAGTGGTTGCCATATGTGATTCAAATAACGAAAGGGTACAGGAAAAAGCAAAACAATACAATATTCCAAACACATTTACAAACTACGATAAAATGCTTGAAATGGACCTGGACGGGATAAGCATCTGCACCTGGAATAACACACATGCAGCCGCATCCATTGCAGCGTTGAAGGCAGGGAAAAATGTGCTCTGCGAAAAACCGCCGGCAATGAACACACAGCAAGCCAAAGAAATGGTAGACGAAGCAAGAAGGAACCGCAAACTTTTAATGATTGGGTTTGTGAGAAGATTTGGCGAAACGTCGTCCGTAGTAAAGGATTTTATAAAAAACGGAAAATTCGGAGAAATATACTATGCAAAAACTGGCTGTATCAGAAGGTGTGGAAATCCGGGAGGCTGGTTCTCACACAAGGAGCTTTCAGGTGGAGGACCTTTGATAGACCTGGGTGTACATATTATTGACCTGGCTATGTATCTGATGGGCAAACCCCGCGTAGTTTCAGTAACAGGTAATACTTACAACAAAATAGGCTCGAGGTCACATATAAAGGGATACAACTTCTATAAATCCGCTGATTATAATGGATACAGCGATGTTGAGGATTCAGCCAATGCCCTTGTAAAATTTGAAAACGGTGCCAGCCTTTTTGTAGAAACCAGTTTTGTCCAGAATATTAAAAAGGATGTATTATATATGGATATTTACGGGAACAAGGGCGGTGCTTCCATAGAACCCGAGTTTGAAATATACACTGAGGAAAACGGTTATATGGTGGATATTAAACCCGTGCTTTCCTCATCATCATTTGATTTCAGGCAGGGGTTCAACAGCGAAATAAATCATTTTATTGACTCCATCCGCGGAAAGGTACAATGTATTTCGCCCGGAGAGGACGGGATAAC
>CAZANH010000365.1:0-2431 GCA_964486515.1 uncultured Eubacteriales bacterium | reverse complement strand
AGGCGTATGAAGGGATCTGCTTACTTGAAGCCTTTATGAACTCATGACAAATTTTGTGCTTGTTGTTCATATATAGATGGGAATGCGAGCAATCTAACGTAAAGATCACCTGCCTCTATGGAGCGACAGCGCAATAGAGGTCAGGTGGATTGACGGGTTATCTGTCATTATTATTTTCAATAATCCTTGAAAAATCTGTTTCTTTAGGGATTTTCCAATCCACATACTTGGCAATTCTTTTTATAAAATCAATTTTCGTTTCAGCAGGCTCTCTATTCATATTAAGCAGTTGCTGTGACATAGTTTCCAAGCTTTTTGCGTTGACTGGGTCAATCATACCATTAAATCGATTAGCACAATAATCTCTGATTGCAATTTTTCCAATCGCTAATTTGGTATGGTTTCGAAAAATTTTATCTACGAAAGAAAAAACTATCATTAATATTAACGTGGCAACCAATGCTATACAAACCCCTGTCCATCCTGCTTTAAAAATAACAATTCCATCCTCAACAAAAACAAGTGCTCCTCCTTGAATTAAGAATGCCAGAAAAATAATTACTACACCAATTAATGCATCGGCCTTTTGGCCAGCCATAGAATCAATTTGCTCTGGGGCATATGCAGATCGTGAATAAGGAGAAGTTAACCGTAACATGCCTTTGGGATTTAAACCCACAATGCCTTTAGCTAAAAAAATCGAACCACCCAAACCAAGGCAAGTTGCTAATAGACTAAGAAATTTGCTCAATTCCATTTTTTCATTTCACCTTTTCAATGGGAAATCACGGCTCGAAAGTCTGAAAGGGCCAAAGGCTTTGAGTATTAATCTCGGACTTACTTTTTCTCAATTTTAATATCCTGTTTGATGCGTAAGACATTGTCGTAGTAATTTCTTCCCCACCCGGTTAAAATATTATCTTCAAAAGCAAGAGGGGTAAAATTACAATCTCTCAGGGTATGATCATAAATATTTTTCCCTTCCGTAAGATATAACCAGAATTCCAAAGGTTTCCCTTCTACTTGGTATGACTCTGTTTTATATGGATTACCCATTAAAGCAAGCACCTGTTCTGTGGTCATACCAATTTTGAGTGTAAGCATGTTCGATCTATTTTTTTCAGCCTCCCAGCCTGTTCTGACTGGGCTTCCTGCACAACCAAGCATTGAAATAAAAATAGTCAAAATAGTAAAAGAAATAAGAAACTTGCTTTTCATTTCTTCCTCTCCTTATGTTGGAAATGACAGATAACGTGGCCATCACCGGCGGAAATGGAGCGCAGCGGAATTTCTGTCCGCGTGCATGGCATGGTTAGGAATCTGTTTTTGGCAAACACTCATTATGCATTGGTCCAATCTTAAATCCATAGCCAACCTTAGAACATAATTTGGTGTACTCGGTTTCTGAAATTGGAATGACGCGGAATGCACTTGGAATGGAGGTCGGCTCCAAATGCAACGCCTCTCTATCAAATTTTTTATTAATTGACTCTTTTGTTTCATCAAAGATTTCATCCCATTTATCGCTGTTTGATTTATGCAATTTTTTAAGAGTGTGAAGTGTTTCTTTAAATTCAACATCGAAACTTGTTATTTCTTTTATCCAAAGTTTAATGTCATCAATTGAATCATCACTTGGATATAGAAAATAGACTTTGTTTAAAACAAATGAAGCTCCAATAACATTCTTGTAAGCGATGGATAGATTAAGGACTGGATAATTTGAGATATCGGATTCAAGTAGTCTTCTCAACAACTCAGCATCATTATCCTCAGCGAATAAAAACCCATCCTTAGTTTTTTCATTTGATGGATAAACTTCCTTTTCTTCAAGCGTGTCAATATAAAGAGCGGCGGCTTTTAGGCAGAGAGGTTCACTATCTCTCTTAACATAAATCTCTGCAATTAAGTTTAATGATACGGCAGGGCATAACCCTATATTTTTAAGTTTAATGTTGCAATTGTATCGCGAAAGTACTTTATGTTCATCTGTTGGCGGTGAATAATATAGACGGGGTTTTTCGCACTCGAAAGCAATTGATTCTACCCATGGGAGAGGCTGATTTTGCAGTTCTCTGTCTAATTTCATTTCATCAATTTGTTGTGACATCACTTGAAGTTGTCGATTTGTGGTATATACATAAATAACGGTTAAAAAAGCGATTACAAATGTAGAGAAACCTGCAAGATTTTCTATTGCTTTGAAGTTTGGCATATAAACAGCCAAAACCAACAGGGATATTGCCACAACTACCAAAAGAATTGCCATTAACAAAAAAAATCTCTTGAGGCTCTGTTCCATTTACTTATCCTGATATTAAAATTTATGTTCCTAACATAATATTAGCCGACACTTTTGTCGGGTATTTTAGGATATTAAAATACACAAAACAACGAAAAAGTAGCAAAACAGCCGCTTGTATGGTGCCAT
>CAZANH010000364.1:0-3546 GCA_964486515.1 uncultured Eubacteriales bacterium | reverse complement strand
AGTACACAGTTTTGTAAAAGATTCAATAAAAATCGGGGATCAGGTAAGGGACAGGGTAACCAATGCGTATTTTGGAAAGGTTGTAAAGGTCGAAACCGGCAATTCTGTGAGTTTTGGAGTAAACAGTGCCGGTGAAGTAATACAGTCGCCGAAAGACGGGTTTATTTCCATAAAAATATTTGTAGAAGGTGATGGTGTATACAGTGATGCAGATGTCAGATTTGGGAACTACACATTCTATTCAAACAGGTCTTTTGAGGTAAGATTTGGAAAAACTGCACTCTGGACGCGTATTATAGGCTTCGATAAGAAGGATTAGGGAATGAGGGATAAGAATATGTCATTTAGGGAAATAAAAATATTTCACAGATTTAATATTGCTGATTTAATTATTGCAGTGATTATAATTGCGGGTATTGCAGGTTTTACACACAGAGCATCTGTTTCAAATCCGATGGAATCACGAAAAGTAAAATCTGTTTTTTATATAGAAGAAGTACAGGATGCTGTGGCAGATACAATAAATGAAGGAGATATCGTAAGAGACAGGGTTAATGGTTGTGTGTTCGGGAAGATTACAGATATTGATATGAAAGAAGCTGCCAGTTATGGAGTAAATGGCAAAGGTGAGTGGGTAAGGTCATCGAAGCCGGGTTACGTATCACTTGCAATACACGTTGAGGGTGAGGGTATTTATACGGAAAATGGTGTAACAGTTGACAATATTACTTTTTATGTTAACAAAACAATAGAAATAGTAGCCGGTAAAGTTTATTTATGGGTAAAGATTGCCAGCCTTGAAAAGGTTGAATAATTAAACGTAAAAGAAAGAGGAGTTTTATATTTGTTTAGCGATATCCTGAACGAAAGCCTTTTTGTAAAAATTGTAAATAAAATTTCAAGATCAATTATAAAGATAATATATGAGAGTGGCACAGCACGGTTTTTTAATAAAACCGCGGAAAAGTTAAAAAGCTATGTTCCTTCAAGTAAAACAGCAGCAATAATAAGCCATGAAGGCTATTTTCCTAAGAGATGGAATACAAGCCTTTCAGCAGGTATTTTAGAAGGTATTTTTGATTTACCGAATAAAATATTTAAAATGGTTTATAAAAACAAAGATAATAAATTAAAAGAAAGTATTTCCGTAAGCCTGTTTATTAAGGCTTTTGCTCTTATTTTAAATAATCTTCATACTATTGCAGCTTTGATGTTACTTGTGGTTCTGATAGTACCCCATAATATGTGGAACAATATGTACAGCACTTTGGGTGTTGTACTGCTTTTCCTTCTGTTTGCGATAAGAGGTATTGTAAGGGACGAGGATATTATATCGCTGAAAATTTTCGGCTTTTACCTGTGCATATATGTTCTTGCTATTATCACAGCACAGATATTTTCTGTATTTCCAGGTGAAACCCTGAGGTTCTTCATATTTTATGCTACCTGCTTCATATTGGCAGCATTTATTGCGGGTTCCGTAAAAAATACAGGCCAGCTTTATTTAATGCTTAAAATAATTTCAATTGGAGTTGCTTTAACGGGAGTTTATGGGATATGGCAGAAAATAAGCGGTGTACAGGTAAATCTTTCGGAAGTTGATATAAACGCAAACGAGGGTTTGCCAGGGAGAATATTTTCAACGATGGATAATCCCAACAATTATGCTGAAATTCTTGTAATGCTGCTGCCCTTCTTTGCCGTTGTCATATTAAATGCAAAATCTGTTTTTAAAAAGGCTGTTTATTTGTGTCTGATGGTTCCTCCTCTGTTGTCATTGGTTTTGACGTTTTCCCGGTCTTCCTGGATCGGTTTTGCGGCTGCAGTAATGGTATTTATATTCTTTAAAAACAAAAAGCTTTTACCTTTTTTGATAATTGCAGGAGCCGCGATGGTTCCATTTTTGCCCGGTTACATTATAAACAGGGTGCTTTCCATATTTACAGGTGATTCATCAACAGAATACAGAATGCTTATTTATAAAACAGTTATGCCAATATTCAGGGATTATTGGATTTTTGGAGTGGGCCTTGGAAAAGATATATTTGTGAATACTGCAAGTAATTATTATGCTTTCACAAAACTTGTACCCCTTCACAGCCACAATCTGTATATGCAGGTTTGTTTTGAAACAGGAATACTGGGATTGCTGGCCTTCTTCGGGTTCTTAGGTTCAATTATAAAAAGAAGTATACAGAATATATATTCAACTTATGACAGGCTTTCCAAAGATATTACAACAGCCGGCCTTTCTTCGCTGGCAGGTATTCTTACCGTGGGGCTTGCCGAATATGTGTGGTTTTACCCGAGAGTCCTTTTAATATTCTGGACAGTCATAGGTATTATGCTTGCAATGAATAAAATAACCAGGGAAAAAGATGGGGGGGTAAAAAAAGATATAAGAAAAGGGGGGACTTAGTATTGAATGCATTTGCATTTTTATCATATGTTTTTGTTGTAACATTTACACCAGGACCTAATAATATAATGTCTATGGCAAATGCCGGGAAATATGGATATAAAAGAACAATGGTTTTTATTACTGGGATGTGCACTGGGTTTTTAATGGTTATGATTCTTTCAAGCTATTTTAATCTTTTACTTTATAATCTAATACCGAAGGTTAAAACATTTATGGGATTGGCTGGGGCAGGGTATATAATATACCTTTCAATAAGGATAATGAGAAGTAAAGATGACATTAACAATAAAATCAATGATGGAAACAGAAATAACTTGAATTTATATTTTTCCGGCATGATTATGCAATTTATTAACCCAAAAGTTATACTTTATGGTATAACTGTTATATCAAACTTTATTATTCCGTATTATAAATCAAATACTGCCCTGATTTTGTTCTCTGTTTTCTTATCTTTAACAGCTGTAATATCCAACTTGACATGGGCATTATTTGGTTCATTATTGGAAAGGGTTCTGTCAAAGTACAGAAAACCTTTCAATATAGCCATGGGGCTGCTTTTAATTTACAGCGCCATTTCAATTTCCGGGATTATCAATCTGTTTTAACAGACGGCAGTTATTCACTTACATAAAATTTACACAAGGTTGTCCCCCTAATCCTAGCGGTGCCATAATTGTCCAGAAAATACTATGTAGTATACTTCCTGAGCCATTAAATGCAAGCTCATTTTCCCAGTATCTTATATATTTATAGTTGTTATTTTTGCGTGCTCCAGCAAGGTGAGATTCTGCCTTGTTAAGACCATCAACATAGGACTGATGGTGTTTATCGTGATGCAGCCATAATGTTCTTTCACTGATTACTGGTTCCAAAGCCTTGTATGGGTATGGTAAAGGGGGGAAATTGATGCTGTTCGGGCTCTCAAATAATGATTTGACCTTATATTTATTTCACAAACAGCTTCTAAGAACCTTACTTATGTATTTCATGAAATTATATCATCGAGTAGATGAGAAGAGCTGTGAATATCAGATAATTTTGAACAATATAAGGCTTTTCAAAAGAATAGGCAATAATTATAACGATACACACAAGTATAAAAAGGAAATACGGGATATCCA
>CAZANH010000363.1:0-3936 GCA_964486515.1 uncultured Eubacteriales bacterium | reverse complement strand
TTATTGCGTCAATACTGTTTTTCAGGAGAATAACCGATCTGCACAGCGGAATGAGGGCATACAGAAGATCCATGCTGAACAGCCTCAAATATAATCCCGAGGGTGCGGCTCTTCCTGTAGAACTCCTTTTACTGTCTATTATGATGGGTTATAAATTAAAAGTTGTACATATCAAATACTATGACAGGATGGGACAATCGACCATGATGCCTCTTCAAAGCGCATGGTGGACCTTGAAGCGGATACTCGGAGTACGGTTTGGCAGCGTGAAGCGGAGGTGAAAGGCGGAAAGCCGTAAATGAAATAAAAGATGTAAGGTTCAAATTATAGGACACAGTTACCTCACAGGTAAGTATTATATATTTGAGAAATATTTTTATGAAATCATAGCGTAGTGTTGATTTCTCAAATATGGGTACGGTCACAAAAAGTTGGGAGATGCATTCTTTATGAAAATTGGAATTTTAGGCGGTGGTTTAAGCGGGGTAACCCTACGGAGATTCTTGAACCATAACAGCGAAATTCTTGAAAAAGAAGACAGGGCAGGCGGATTGTGCAGGACATTTGAAAAAAACGGATTCCTTTACGATATAGGCGGGCATATACTTTTTTCAAGGGATAATGCCCTGATGGATGTTGTTAAAAACGTCCTCAATGATAATATAAACTACTGTACGCGCAATAACAGGATACTGTACAAGGGGCTCTACGTAAAGTATCCCTTTGAAAACGGGCTTGGTGAACTTGACAGGGAGGATATCTATGAATGCCTCATAGGCTTTCTTGTGAATCATCACCCGGAGCCTTTAAATTTCCTTGAATGGATTTATCACACTTTTGGCAGCGGGCTTGCAGAAAAATACCTCATACCGTATAATTCAAAAATATGGAAAATCCCCCTTGAAACAATGGGGCTTGAATGGGTGGAAAGAGTTCCGAAGCCCCCTGTTGAAGATATTGTAAAATCATCACTTGGGATAGAGACAGAGGGATACCTTCACCAGCTTCATTTCCTATATCCCTTATACGGAGGCATCGAAGGTTTCATAAAGGCAATGGCAAAAGATAAATCCGGGATAACCACGGGGTTCGAAATCAACAGCATTAAAAAGGCAGGAAGTTCATGGCTTGTTTCCGACGGCAGGGAAAATAAGTATTTTGATAAACTTGTATGTACCATCCCGGTCAAGGATGTTGTAAAATATCTTGAAGGTGTTCCCCGGAAAGTATCGGATGCTGCGGATGCGTTAAGGCACAATTCGGTGAGGGTCGTCCTTATCGGGGTAAATAATGAATCACTGCTTGACAGGAGTGCTGTTTACATACCCTCGCCAGGTATTATCCCCCATAGGATTTGTTACATGGGGTACTTCAGCAAAAACAATGTGCCTTCCGGCAAATCCTCACTGATAGCTGAAATAACCACTAATCAGGGCCATGAGCTTTACAGCGTATCGGATGATGTACTTGTTGAAAAGGTTGCGGATGACTTGAAAAAGGAAAACATCATAAATGCCAATGATATAATCGAAACGGACATAAGGAATTTTGAATACGGGTATGTCGTATATGACACCGGCTATCGTAAAAATATCGGGATTATAAGGAGCTTTTTTAATGATATTGGAATTGAGCTTCACGGAAGATTTGCGGAATTCGAATATATAAATATGGATGAAATCTTAAGAAGGAGTATTAATTTATCCGAAAAATTAAACAGGGAGGCAGAGGTGTGATTGTCTTGGGGAAAAAAACTTTTCGTGAAATAATGCATGGTTTTGTTTCATTTCAGTTTTTAAAATTTCTTATAGCCGGAGGAACAGCAGCACTATTTAATTTTTTGAGTTTCATACTATTCAGGAACCAATTTTCTCACATGGTGAGTATAGTGCTTGCATTCACTGTCGGTACCGTCATAAGCTTCATTCTAAACAAAACATTTACTTTCAGGGCCTACAGTGAAAAGACAGCGGTACAATCAGCCAAATTTGCCGTGGTAGCGGTGGGAGGCTATTTTCTGGCCGTAATTACAGCATTTTTAACGATAAAAATATATGAAGTCCTTGGCATTTCCCTTATAACCTTGCAAACCGCGGAAAAATTTGCTCAGGCCATAGCCATTGGCTTTGTTACGGTATATAATTTTCTTGCTATGAAATATTTTTCTTTCAATAAATTGAATTTATCAAAAAGGGGGCACAGGCAAAATGTTTAAAAAAAATTTGATTGCCGCTGCAGCGGCAGTATTCTTAGCTCTGTCTTTTATGCCGGCACCGGTATCATCTGCCGGAGAAGAAAGCACGGGAGAAGAAAACCTCATTCAAAACGCATCATTTGAAGAAGGTTCGGGCAATATCCCGTCTTCTTGGAGCACATGGGCATGGAAAACCGAATCGAATGTGACGGAATTCAAGGTTGAAGATGGGGATGCTCACACGGGCAGCAGGTTTGTAACCATAATAAACAAAAAGGAAAATGATGCCAGGTACAGGCAAACGGTAAGCGTCAGTGAAAATACGATCTACAGGCTTTCATGCTGGATCAGGACTGAGAACGCGGGGAGCGGGAAAACCGGTGCCAATTTGTCAATTGAAGGGCGCATAGTTCCATCAAGGGATTTCAAGGGAACAAACAATAACTGGCAGTATACCGAATTATATGTACGGACGGGGGAAGGAATCAACAGCTTTACATTAACCGTAGGGCTTGGAGGTTATGGCAACATCAATAAGGGAAAAGCTTCGTTCGATGATGTCAGTGTTGTTAAGGCTGATGAAATACCACAGGGTGCGGCATTTGCCCAGCTTGATCCCATTGAACAGAATAATCAACAGAATCAAACCAGTGATAAGGGCACTTCATCTGACAATACCGGCAAACCTTTGTGGATATTGCTTGTGGCAATTGCCGCCATAGCAGCTGTATCGCTTTATTATGTGTTTACGAGCGGCAAGGTGAAAAACAATGAGGGAGAACATCCTGACGAGGCTGAGGATATAGATGAGGATGAGAATGAAGGTGAAGGTAAAGTTAAAGTTGAGGATGTGGATGAAAATATGGATGCGGATGATGGTGAGGATGTTGATGTTAATGAAGATGATAACAGCGATGAGAATAATGATGGAGAACGCTAAAAATTGGCAATCAGCAGAGACGGGGGTGTTATTCAAATGAATTTCAAAATATTTACGGTATTGATAACAATAATAATTATAATATCTGCAGGATTTATCTGTGTCCAAGCGGAGGAAGCAGTATTGCTCCCAAATGCCGGTTTTGAGGAAGGTGAGGGGGATAAGCCCTATTTCTGGTCAACCTACGACTATGAACGCGATTACAACCAAAAAACCGGAATAACGGAATTCAAATGGGACCATATCGAAAATTTTTCAGGTGCGAAAAGTGCTTTCATAGAAAACAAAGCTCCAAACGACGCCCGGTATAAACAGATAGTAAAATCAAAGCCCGGTACCTGTTACAGGGTATCGTGCATGATTAAAACCGAAAATGTGGGCTCCGGCGGCAAAGGCGCGAATATTTCCATAGAAAACATTATTGACACCTCACAGGATATCAGGGGCACATCAGGTTCGTGGTATCCCGTAGAATTATATGGAAGGACGGACAGCTCACAGCAAAGTTTTACCGTTACATTGGGAGTTGGGGGTTACGGCAGTGTAAATACCGGGAAGGCATGGTTTGATGATGTAAAAATAGAAGAACTGCCGGGTGAACCCTCGGATAAGAATGTCGTGAATTTTTTCAGGGAGGATGCCGGCACGTCTGGAAGCAGCAATACCACAGGCAAAACCAATACATTTATTTTGTTGGCTTCCATCTTTATAATTCTTATTGCGGGCACCGTATTTTTTATGTTCAGGGAAAAGGAAAGCAAAACATACTCCAAAACAAAAGCAAGCAGTATTTCTCCAGTTC
>CAZANH010000362.1:0-3323 GCA_964486515.1 uncultured Eubacteriales bacterium | reverse complement strand
TGCTGCAAAGGTGAGCATCCTGCAAGGTATCTTCCGGGATATGAACCTAATTGAATATCAGCTTGAAACCATTGAACATGAGGAAATTATAATTACTACGGACGATGATGACAATGAAATTGAGGAAAGTATTACAGTAACAGAAACCATCCTGCATATCGAAATTACATCAAAATATTATTCTGACATGATTGAGCAGTATGGTTTTAATGAACAGCAGGTGAATAAGCTGAATGAATTAATGCAGGACGAAAACCGGCAACTCTTTATGCAGCTTATCGGAGGTGGTTAGCTGATATTGCACTGTCTACCAAGATGTATATGGGTTTTAACCGGGAGAGCAGCAAAACGTATCAAAGAAGCTTGTACACTAAATTTTAAAGAAAGAGGTGGAAGAAAGTATGAATTTAGAAGAATTAAAAAAGACGGAATATTCAAAATGCATTGATTTGCTGGCCAAACTGATAGACCTGGATGCAGGTGAGAAGGAAATAATTCATAAAGGTTTTCAAGAACTGGGGATGAAAAGCTTTTTCCTGCACCTTGATTCAGTGGAATTATCTTCAGAAACCATTGCTAAACTGGAAAGCATAAAAGCAATTGTTGAAATGTCTGATGCAAAAGGGGGGAGGATATAACATGAAACAGGATACACGACATACCGAGAGCTTTATAAAAGGACTGACAACTTTGACAGGACTGCCTTACAGAAAGGTACAGCAATATTTAAAGGTTAACAATCCGTTTAACATCCTGGAGCACCCCCACGTTTTGGAGCCAAACGAGAAGCAGCTTGAAAAGATAGGATTGCTTAATGAGTTCATTTCATCTTACAACATCTTAAAAATCTACGAGAGTAATGACAAGGTTTTGCTCAATTCATCTTCTACAGCGGGACAGTATTTCAAAGCTCTTTTGGCGGGAATGAAGGATAAGGAAAGATTTATAGTTTCCTTTTTGGACAACAGCCATAATATTATTGAAACAAAAACTATGTCGGAAGGTAGCATTGGACAAACAGCGGTTTATCCGAGAGAAATCCTGAAATATGCTCTTGCCTGTGACTGCAATGCCATAATAATAGCTCACAACCACCCCGGGGGATCCATGTTTTTCTCTATGGAAGACAAAAAATTAACACAGAGAATGATTGATATTTTTGATCCTCTTGAGATAAAGGTTCTGGATCACATTGTTGTGGGAAGTGGAGGTTATGTTTCCATGGCTGAAAAAGGAGAACTTCCAAGCCAAAGCAAGAATACCCCAGATTACGATGTAATTGAACTAAGCGCGGATTTTGCTGAAGAAAAAGCCAATAGGCGTCAATATACACACTCTCGTTAAGACAAATTTCGTTAAATTTAATGTTTTTTATATTTTTGTTTCCTTATTATTGCAATTTCATTGGTAAAATTGTATAATTACTTTTGGAGAGAATTAAAAACTGCCATGACCATCGGCTGGCAGCAACCAGCCGGCGGCTCATGTAGGCCACTACCGCCTACACGCGACGGCATACGCCGTCCATGACATTAAGGTTATTATACATGCTATTTGAAGAACTTTCAATATGCTTGTGTTGAGATACCTGGTGCTCGTGTAGGAAAAGCCTATACGGGCATTTTTAGTTTTCTCCCTTAGAATAGTCAGCGCGGGGGTCATCATGATGCCATTGTATTTCTTCCCCAGGCATGATGGCCCTTGCCTGATTAATAAAAAAGGGAGTGAATTGGGTTTGAACAACACAAGAAAAACGCCGGAGTTTCGTGAAGAGTCTGAAAAGGTTCTCACGAAATTCCGGCAGGAATGCAACAAAGCTTTTTTAAAGGAAGCACGCACGCCAGGGATAATGCACCTGTTTTATCTCGTCCGGTGCCTACTGCTCAATAAAAATCTTGCTGCCAAAAAACAGGTGATTGATAACTACAATCATATTGGTGAATATATAAAAAGTCGTATGGACCAGATATTCCAGAATGGAATAGACTTTAATAAAGAGCTGCAGCTTCTACTGCGTGCAGCCATATCTATAGAAGAGGAAATACTTGAATTCCTTCCCCCTGACCAAATATATTTGATATCGGAATATGATGAAATAACCAATCATATTTGCGATGTTATAAGGGAAGAAGCATATATGAGCGGGCTGTGCGAAGGGGTTCAAATGGAGAGAAAGTTTTCCCGGCTTAAAGAAAAAGAATCCTGATTGCATGTAAATATAAGCCTTATTGGTTTACTGGCTCAATAGATACACCTTGTTTATTGGGCCAGTATGATATTTTATGCATGAGCTAAAGAAGGATAAGAATATACATGAAAACCCCTACATTCTTACATTCTGACTTATTCTTTGTTTCCCCGGATAATTTATTTGAGATTCAATCACAAAAATGGTATAATACAAGATAAATTTGACATTTCAGATATAAGCAAATTGTATACAGTGATGATAAGTAATTGCAAAGCATAATATGATTATTAAAACTGGGGTTTGGTGGGGTTATACATGGAAGTGTTTAATAACATAACAAAGATTGTAAAGGATGATCTGGCACAGGTTATAACACCAAAAAGCCGCATTTCAATTGCAGCTGCCTGCTTTTCAATTTATGCATACCAGGAGTTAAAGCGTCAGTTAGGCAGTATTGAGAAATTTAACTTTATATTTACCTCACCTACATTTGTCACAGAAAAGATTCAGAAGGAAAAACGTGAGTTTTATATACCCCGTCTAAATAGAGAGAGAAGCCTGTATGGTACCGAGTTTGAAATAAAGTTAAGGAACGAATTATCACAAAAAGCTATTGCACGGGAATGTGCTGACTGGATTCGTAAGAAGGCTGTGTTCAAATCAAATTCAACACCGAATAGCATGGGTGGATTTCTCAATGTACAATCAATAGACCAGCAATTAACCTATATGCCTTTAAACGGATTTACAACTGTAGATATTGGTTGTGTTCGGGGAAACAATATTTACAATATGGTGAATAAAATCGAAGTGCCATTCAGTACAGAGTATATCCAACTGTTTGATAGCATATGGAATGATGAGAGCCGTCTTCAGGATGTAACAGAGGAAGTCATTGAACATATTTCCGCTGTTTATCAGGAGAATTCTGCCGAACTTATTTATTTCATGACTCTTTACAATATTTTTAATGAATTTCTTGAAGATATATCTGAGGATGTTGCCGTCTCTGATGAGGATCATCATGAATCTGTGATACCTCAGGAAACAGTTGAAAAGAAATTCACTATAAGTTTCTCAGCAACCGAACTTACCTGGATACGGATTGAAGTTGATGATAAGCCATCTTTTG
>CAZANH010000361.1:0-3295 GCA_964486515.1 uncultured Eubacteriales bacterium | reverse complement strand
GATGAGTATAACCCGGGAGTATGGTATCCGTATTTCTATCAGCAATACTCAGCAGCACTTCTTCAAGGTTTATAAGCATATTTGTTATTGATTTTATTTTTGTCTTGACATACATTCTTGTGTCAAGAGCTATCTGGTCATTTCTGCTTCTTGCCGTATGCAGCTTTTTCCCGACATCTCCCAAACGTTCTATTAACAGTTTTTCTATATTCATGTGTATGTCTTCCGCTTCTGTTTCAAACATAATCCTGCCGTTTTCAATATCAGCGAGTATATCGTTTAGGCCATTACATATCAATTCGGCTTCTTTTTCATTTATAATACCGCATTTAGAAAGCATTTTTACATGTGCGATACTTCCTTTTATATCCTGCCTGTATAATCTGCTGTCAACATGTATTGAAGAATTAAAATCATCCGTTAGTTTTTCGGGTTCCTTTAAGAATCTTCCACTCCATAATTTCATATAAACCTCCATTGTAAAATCAGAATATATATTTATCTTTTCTTGTGTTTCATCACAAGAGCCCTTACTTTCAAAGGCAGACCAAACAAATTTATAAAGCCTTCGGCATCCTTTTGATTGTAAACCTCATCTCTTCCGAATGTTGATAACTCTTCATTGTAAAGGGAATAATCGGATTTTGAACCTGCACTCATACAATTCCCTTTATAAAGTTTCAATTTGACCATGCCGGTTACGGTTTGCTGTGTATTGTCGACAAAGGCTGAGAGTGCTTCCCTCAGCGGTGTATACCACTTGCCGTAATACGCAAGCTCTGCAAAACGTTGTGAAATTATATCCTTGTAGTGAAGTGTATCACGGTCAAGGCACAATAGTTCAAGTTCCTTGTGTGCATAGTAAAGGATTGTCCCTCCGGGAGTCTCGTATACACCTCGTGATTTCATTCCTACGAGACGGTTTTCTACAATATCAGCAATACCTATGCCGTTCCTGCCGCCGATCTTGTTCAATTCTTCAATAAGCTTGACGGGTGTATGTGTTATTCCATTGATTGTCAAAGGCAGCCCTTTTTCAAAAAATATTTCAATGTATTCGGGTTTATCGGGGGCATCCTCAGGTGAAACCATAAGTTTAAGAAGTTTTTCATACTGCGGTTCGTTCCAGGGGTCTTCGAGGTCAGAACCTTCATGGCTCAAGTGCCACAGATTCCTGTCCATGCTGTAGTTATCCTTTTTTGTGACGGGTATTGGTATATTTCGTTTTTCAGCATAGTTTACGGCGTCTTCCCTTGATTTTATATCCCATATCCTCCACGGTGCAATTATTTTGAGTTGCGGTGCAAGAGCCTTCACCGTAAGCTCAAATCTTACCTGATCATTGCCCTTTCCGGTTGCACCATGGGCAATTGCCGATGCTCCTTCTTTAAGAGCTATTTCAACAAGTTTTTTTGCGATTAGCGGCCTTGCAAAGGATGTGCCAAGGAGGTATTTGCCTTCATAAAGAGCCCCTGCCTTTAATGCGGGATATATAAAATCAGTTACGAATTCTTCCTTAAGGTCTTCAATATATATTTTGGATGCTCCGGTTTTTAATGCCTTATACCTCACAGATTCAAGTTCCTCACCCTGTCCGAGATCCGCGGCCATTGCTATTACCTCATAGTTGAAGTTTTCTTTAAGCCAGGGTATGATTATGGATGTATCAAGACCTCCTGAATACGCAAGTACAACTTTTTCCTTTTCGCTCATACAAATACCTCCTGAAATATGTTACAATATATATTGATATATTGTTTTTATTGTTTATTTATTATACGATACAATGTATAAATATGCAACATTGAGTATTATTGGGGGGTGCAGTGCTTGGTAATTATGGGAATAGATCCCGGCTTTGCAATAACGGGATATGGCATAGTGAAATATATAGGGAACAGGTTTTCAATGATAGATTATGGAGTAATTCAAACAAAAGCCGGTATTATATTTTCTCAAAGGCTTGTTACACTCTATTTGAAGCTTGAAGAACTGATAAAAAAATATAGTCCTCAAGCTATTGTGGTGGAGGAACTTTTTTTTAACAAAAATATAAAGACAGCTATTACTGCTTCACATGGAAGGGGGGTTGCACTGCTTGCTGCAGCCAGCTCAGGTGCGGATGTTTATGAATATACTCCTCTTCAGATTAAGCAGGCTGTTGCAGGTTACGGAAGGGCTTCTAAATCCCAGGTACAGCAAATGGTAAAAATGCTGCTTAACCTTCCAGGAATACCGCGGCCGGATGATGCGGCTGATGCATTGGCAGCTGCCATATGCCATGCACATTCTTTCAGGATGAACAATGTTATTAATAAAAAGTAAGAGGGGAAGACAATAGGGACAAAATTTTGATTTTACAGGAGGTATTAACCTGTATGATAGCATACATAAAAGGAAAACTTGGATACACAGATGAAAATTTTATAATTGTTGAGACAAACGGAATAGGATATAAAATTTATACATCACTTTCCACTGTAGAAAAAGCAGGCCAGACAGGCAGTGAAATAATGCTCCATACACATCTTTACGTAAGAGAGGACAATATAAGCCTGTATGGATTTATATCAAAAGAAGAACTCGGTATGTTTGAACTGCTTATTTCTGTTTCAGGTGTCGGGCCAAAAGCTGCCATTTCAATTATTTCAGGAATGTCACCTTCCAAATTCGGTCTGGCAGTTATCACTGATGATGTAAAAACGCTTGTAAAAGCACACGGAGTTGGTGCTAAAACTGCACAAAGGATTATACTTGAACTAAGGGATAAAATAAGTAAAGATAAGGAATTTATTATACAAAACGATGAGAATTACGGGCAGCCTTTATCAGAAGATAATGAAAGGATATCAGAAGCTGTGAGTGCATTAATGGTTTTAGGGTATACTGGCTTGGAAGCAAAAAGGGCGGTATCTTCTGTTTATTCAAATGAACTGGATCTTGAAGCAATAATCAGGGATTCACTTAAAAAAATGTAAGGCCAACGCTTTGTAATGTACAATAAACAATTGAACAAATTGGCAAATTGAAGGGAGAAGTTAACTTGGAGGATGAAAGAATATTAAGCTATGAAAACAATAATGAGGATTATGATGAACCGGGGCTCCGGCCAAAAAAACTTACGGAATTTATAGGACAGCATAAAATAAAGGATAATCTGACAGTATTTATTGAAGCGGCAAAACTAAGAGGAGAGCCACTTGACCATGTATTGCTTCACGGGCCTCCGGGACTCGGAAAAACAACGCTTGCGTGTATAATAGCTTCAGAACTCGGTGTTGGTATAAGGATTACA
>CAZANH010000360.1:0-3333 GCA_964486515.1 uncultured Eubacteriales bacterium | reverse complement strand
GATCTTATATTTGCTTCACAAACAGCCTCTAAGAACCTTACGCTATGTATTTCACGAAAATATTTCTTCAAGTAGATGAAAAGGACTGTGAATGGTAACGTACCGGGTACCACCCGAATTATGTCGATTGTTGTCGAATACAATATTTAACCCGGCAGCTCCACTTTTAACATATACAGACAAGGAACTAACTATACTCCTTATTAAGAAGTATATAAAAGAAGGTAACAATTCCGATGCTTTGCAGTATGAGGTATGATATTGGAACTCTGGATATCTACAGGAAGTTGCAGGAGTTACTTGAGGAGAAATAATATATATATCAGTTACCAAGCTTACTTTTGGGAACATCAATATGGAGAAATAGAAACAGGAAACAATTCATCATATTCGGAGCATATGGTTGCCTGCGCTATTATGTTTCTTCGTTCGTCATAAGGATTTAAACTATTCTCATAATCCATGACATATGACCAGGCTAGTTCATAAGCCTTGTCAAGAATCTTTTGCTGGATATATAGTTTTGCTTCAGTTTCAAACCGTATTTTAAGCTGTACCTGGTCATCAAATGGCCTGTTTTAACAGCAATTATCTAAGTAAATACGCGTAAACTATCACCACCTATATATAATTATACTCATTTTCCCATATAAACTCAACAATTAATATTCCAGTGTCGGCACATACTGGAGAGGATCAAAATCATAACTCATGTTTTGTCAATGCAGATAAGGCCTTTGTTCCATGTTTAGGGTATTATGGTATAAATCTCTTGTAATTGGTTCATCTACATAATTGAGTTGTTTTTGGGGGATGGAATCTAGAATATCAAAAACCATTTTTGCGTCACCGTACTCTATTTCGGGTGTTACTGATATTTCTTCTATTCCATTCAAGGCATTATGGAAGTTCAACATCTCATTATAATAGCCTCTTTCAGGAGTATAACCTATTTGATCAGTTGTCCCATCATTCATTGCCACCGTAATTGTACCGCTTTTTTTATCTTCCAGGTATATTTCTCCCTGAGTACCGAATATCCTGAAGCCTACCCCGGGTTTCAATGATTCATTGCCTGAGGGGTAATATACAAAATAGCCGATAACACCGCTTTTGAAAAGTATATTTGTGTTGATTGACAGAAAAGGATTGAAATCCATCTTTTGAGGTTTGCCATATGCCTGTACACTTTCAACAGCTCCAAATATATGTCTCATTCCGGCGAGGTCATGAATAGCTGCATCATAGAATGCACCGCCTGGATAATCAGGGTGCTGTCTCCATTCTGTTTGTGCATAGGAATTTCGGGTCATGTCTGCAGGGAAATTGGTGACATTGTTTTTCATAAAATAGACAACCTCTCCAATGCGCCCGCTTTCAACTATTTCCTTTATTTTGTTGTTCTCTTCATTATATCTGAAGTTTTCTGCTATCATTATCCGTACAGTATATCTTTTTGAGAGATCCAGGAACTTTTTTGCCTGTTCCATATCTGGAGCCAATGGTTTTTCGCAAATGAAATCAAATCCTGTCTTTGCAACATTTTCAGATACTTCGTAGTTCATCTCAATTGGTACTACAATGTCTATTGCGTCAATATCATTTCTTTGCAGCATCTCCATATAATCAGAATAAATATTTTCCGTTCCGAGATTTATTTTTTTGGCAAACTGTTCGGCATCAGCCTTTGTCCTGTTGGCTAAAGCCACTATTTCATATTTGTCTCCCAGCTCTTTTATCGCCGGATAATGAAGTCTTTCCCAAGCAAGTCCCGTACCAATTATTCCAAGCCGTATGGTTTTCATATCATATACTTCCCTTCATATTTTATACTATATTTTTTCAAAGATGGTACAAGATTATTCTGTTTGTTGAATAATTATTATTAGAAACACCACAATTCTTTTGTTTACGTTGTCCATCAGCTGTTTATTATCAAATTTCTGCTCATCTTTACTAAATGCATAAAACTCACAACACAGCTTAAACACTAGTATTACAAGCAATTCCTGCATTGTATTCTTACCAGGCACTCCTCCTGCCCTGTTGAAACTGGTGAACAATTCCCCACCTGACATTAGAACTGATTGTTCGGGATTCTTCTTGGTGCATATACGGGAACATATCAGGGCTGAATCGTTATGGCAGAATCTTTTCCAGATTCTTTTTAAATTCCGGTATGTCCTTTTTAACGGTATTCCAAACTCTTTCCATTTTTAGCGTTTGATATTTATGTGCGGCTATGTCTCTCATACCGGATATCTCTCTCCAGGGTATGGTCTTCTGCTGTGTTCTTATATCATCGTCAAGGTTCTTCACCAATTCACCAATATTAATCAATGATCATGCATACTGCTCGCTTTGATTTCTCATCTTTAAGAAACAATTCTAGATTTAGATCGAGTATCATACATTCAATTATTTGTATTTCATTTAATATCTTTTTCAATATAATAATGTCTTTATTGTTCATATAACTCCATAGTCCTTTCAATTTGAAGAATTGAGTCTTCAGGAACAGGCATCTCAATTATGTCAACATTAACACCAAGCAAATCTTCAAGCTTGTATTTCAAGCCTGTCAATGTTAATAAAGTAACATCATTATTATTAAACTCAACAAGTAAATCAATATCAGAATCATCATTTGCTTTATTGTCAGCATATGAACCAAACAGTTTTACCTTTTTAAGCGGATATTCGCCGACTACTTTTAAAACTGCATGTTTGATTTCATCTATTTCTTTTACTTTCATCTAATCTCAACTCCTCCTTTAGTTATCCACATCAGCATTCTCAACCAATAATTTAATTATATCAATATATTTATAAAAAGAAAACAGATAAAAGAAACTATTTCTGCATTCTTTGTCAGGCATCCGGCAATTCCTCCAAGCCAGGCCATACCGATTGCCCAGGAAGCCCTTTATTTATCAGTGTTTTGATCAGTCCTATTTCTCCACCATTGACATCAATGTCACGCACTCAACGTGTGTCGTCTGCGGAATATGAACACAACTCATTGTGCTTGGCATTAGATTTTTTCTTACCGCCTTTAGATTCCATTTTAAATCCTGTTTTGAAAATGAAAGTAATAAAGTATGGGTTTTTCTTTCCATTTTCATCAATTCTGCCTATTATAATTTCATCAACAACACTCTCAAATACATTCCGGTCAAATTCCACAATAAGTTCATTTTTCTCATATACTTCCTTAAATGCTTTCATTCTTTTTTTAAGATCATTTTTCTCATTAACAGATAATTGAAGCTCTAATCTTTCGCTTTTTAACTTTTCCAGTTTACTTGATAATTCAATATATTTGGTTTCATA
>CAZANH010000359.1:0-7216 GCA_964486515.1 uncultured Eubacteriales bacterium | reverse complement strand
TTATGGAAATTATTTTGTGACCTGTAGCCTCAACAGCTCCTGTCTCATGGGTTAATATGTGACCGCAATCTGCAGCAATAACTGCTTCATGCGGCCTTAAAAAAGCTGATATAGCAGTAAGATTTATCTGTGTACCACTGGATAAAAAGTGGATATGTACATTACCGTGTTTTATCTTCTGCTTCAATAACTCGATAGCCTTTCGAGTATATTTATCCTCGCCATAACCTTCGTCCTGCACCATGTTTGATTCCTCCAAGGCATCCAATATCCTCGGGTGAACTCCTTCACTGTAATCGTCCTTAAAACTATACATTTATATACCTATCTCCTTTCACGTTTTATTTGCCATTCAGCATTGTCATTTTTATCTTCCTTTCATTTAGCCATCTACGATAACACTCTACAATAACATTTTGTAAACCACAATAACATGTAACATTAATATTATCAATAAAAATATTATAACCTAATTTTCCCTGTTTGTCTGCTCCCAGCATTGTTTCAGAACAATATTTCTCAAATATAGTGCCTGTTCAAGTACCCCCTTATATACCAATCGAAGAATATCTTTCTGAAAAAACGCTACGGTCTTAAAGAGGCTGTATATTCAAGCCTTACATGTCAAATTACAATATACTAAAATCAACTACAATTGATAACATAACTTTTTGCCCTAACATCAAATGTAAATATCTTTCAACTTAATAAAATAAATTGAAGATAGTTGCTGACTATGTCATGATCTAAAATCAGTTTACAGCACTGTTTAAAAACGTTTCCCGGATACTGATTTTAGGTCTTACCATTTTCAGTATGGGAGTTGTATAGATAAATAACCTCTAAAACACAGAATTTTAGCGGATTTTGGGGTTTAGCAATTAACTATTGATTTCATAGTATGAAAGGAGTATAATATAATTAGAATGTTACTACGAGGAGTTGAAACAATGCAAATTAAACCATCCGCAAGCATTAGACAAAATTATAATGAGATTGCAGCGTTGTGTAAATCCACTGGGGAGCCTGTATACCTTACCAAAAATGGCGAAGGTGATCTTGTGGTAATGGATATAGAAATGTTTACCCGCCGTGAGAAAATGCTGAAGCTACGAGAAGAACTTCTTGCTGTAGAGGAAGAACGTTTGGCTGGACGTATAGGATACATGCCAGACGAACTGGACACTTATCTTGACAGCATAATTGACGAGGTAGAGCATGGAAAAAACAAAACAATATAAAGTAATTGTTTCCGATCGTGCCCCGACAGATGCTGGCAAACCATGTCAGGTTTATGGCACAAAAAAGCCTTACTGCTTCCCGACAGGTAAAGAATCAATTGATGGATGCCATTCGCTCTCTTAACCAAATGCCGGAACGTTTTCCTTTTCTGGAGGCCGAATTTATTCCGCCAAACAAATATCGCAAGATGTTCGTAGAAAAATGGTATTTGATTTTGTATCAGATTAAGGAACAGATGGTATATGTGGATTATATTGTAGATTGCAGACAAGATTATGGCTGGATGGTGCGATAGATTATCATGTATGTTGTAAACGGTTGGTAGGCTAATGATGATATCTTATTGGAGTTTTCAGTTATTAACACCAACAGAAATTTTATTAAAGTATTAATACGACTTACGTTACATAAGAAAGCTGCTATATTTGATGGGCAGCCTTTTTCAATAATCTAAATAGTGATTAAAGTTAAAAAGCTTGATTTTTAATAAGACTGTGTGCGAATAAACTCTCTCTTCTTATTGAAAAAACATTAAAATGAATATATAATAATAATCAGCAAATCAACTTGCCGCTGTGGCTCAGGGGTAGAGCAGCTCACTCGTAATGAGCAGGTCGTCGGTTCGAATCCGACCAGCGGCTCCAAAGTTTCAGTTCCTTATTCTTGATTTATTTACGGGAGGCAGTCCATAATACTGATAATAATTACACATAATCATTCCATTATATAATTTTCGTTTTTTATTGGCTTTCCGGTTAAAGTACTTTTCAAATTGCTTATGTGACGATAAAATATAATATGACCAGGTATCCAATTTTTTAAATGCTATTCCTATGTCGGAATACAGTTTTTCTACTTCATCCTTTTTCCCTAGTCTTTCTCCGTAAGGGGGATTGCAGATAATAAAGCCATATTTGCGGCTTGAGCTTATATCTGTAGCCTTCATTTGCTGCAAATGTATTTCTTTATCAACTCCTGCCTGCCTTGCATGATATCTTGCCAAGCTTAAAGCTTTATTGTTTATGTCAGTACCATGTATATACAAGCCAGACCCATCCGTAACACTGTCCTGTGCCTCTTCCTCTGCTTCTTTCCAAAGTTTCTCCCCTATAAATTGCCAATCTTGTGAAATAAATTCACGTTTCAAACCGGGTGCAATATTTTTTGCTATCATACAAGCTTCAATAGGAATTGTTCCAGTACCGCAAAAAGGATCAATAAGAGGCCTGCCCGGCCTCCATCTGCTTATTTGTATCATAGCCGATGCAAGTGTTTCCTTCAAAGGTGCCTCACCAACAAGTTTCCTGTATCCCCTTTTATGTAAACCCATTCCCGAAGTATCAAATGAAATTGTAACAGTATCCTTAAATATTGACGCATGTATTTTGTACCTTGCCCCTGTCTCTTCAAACCAGTCACAGTTATATTTCTGTTTCATTTTTTCCACTATTGCCTTTTTTATTATTGCCTGACAGTCTGAAACACTAAAAAGCTTTGAATTAATTGTTGTTACATCTACAGGGAATTGAGCATCTTTTGGAAGCCATTCATACCATGGTAATATTTTTGAATTTTCAAAAAGTTCTTCAAATGAATATGCTTTAAATTCCCCAATTTTAAGAAGTACCCTCTCTGCAGTTCTAAGCCAGAAATTTGACCTGCATATGGCTCTTTCATCACCTGAAAAGGTAACCTTTCCATTATCTACCTGCTGTTCAATATAACCAAGTTTCCTAATTTCATTCGCAAGTACGGATTCAACACCAAAAATACAGGTTGCTATTAATTTAAATTTATACTCAGACATATTATTCCTTAATCACATATCATTATTTAATTTTATTTTTTACCTAAACCGTAATAATGTTTCAATAATATATCATTCTTCTCCAAACTTCAAGTATCCATGTTTACTTTTTCAATCGGAATATTATTAATGGTGACTGTTTCTATAGCCACTTATATTAAATCGTATCCAAGATAAGTTGTGAAAGCCTCTCTTAAGGGTATTTCCACATGCCCGAATGTAGCACTTACATGATGTCGGAAACCCTGCTTTCCTATATTTAATAATTTATCCTGCAACCCTTTTATTTCAGCTACTCCTGCACAGCCAAAATATCCTTCCTCAATCGGTTCATCTGTAAATTCTCCCTCTCCCAGATAAAATATAAATCTGCCATTTTCTGTTTTCGAACTTGCATAGGTCATCTGTGATTTTGCAATTCTTCCCTGATTGGGCCCCCATCCGCAGCCTGCTCCATAACTCTTTGCAAACATGGGATGATCAATTATATATCCTTTTCCTTTCATCATACTCTGTGCAGTGGATCCGCAGTGAAACAGGATACATTTGTCTTTATTATCCCCATAATTGTTATTCCAGTCAAGGCAAGCCGATGCCTTTTCCGAAGCAAGTGAAAGTGCATGCATCGGTATCGCATTGCAAACATCCAGTTCACAGGCTGCAGCAATACCCCTGTCATTCAGTTCACTGAGAATTACACACGGTGCCACACCCAATTCTTTTTCAAGTTCTATCCAGCATCTCAATGAAAGGCAGTCAAGGTTATACTCGTCAATTATATCATCTATGGCTATTCCAACCTTTGTCAATGTCTTAAATTTCTCTTCAGGAACACCATCCCAGTTTGTATAGTTTTTAAGTCTGTTTTCCTTTTTATTATATATGTCTGTTCCTTCCTTAATATCCTTTACCCTTAAAAACAATTCAGATAAATCCAATGTTTCAGTCGTTATACCATATTTCTGCAATGTCAGTTCATCAAATCGAACTGTCTTGAATGCCGTAGTTCTCGCTCCTATAGCTCCTACGGTAAAACTTTTCATATTGTTTACAACACGGCATACAGCCGAAAACCATTTTAAATGCTGTTCAAAACTTTCACTTCGTGGATGTATCGTATGTGGTTTAAACACTGTAAAAGGTACTTTGTTTTGATAGAATATATCCATTATTGACATTTTTCCACAAAACGCATCTCGCCTTTGTTGGAAATCCATTTTACCAATTTCATCAGGATATGCCTGTATAAGAATCGGCACCCCGCAATCCTTCAATGCGGCTATGGCCCCATTCTCATCTCCAAAGTTTGGAAGTGACAGAATAACACCATCGTATTCTCCCCTGTGTTCCCTTAAAAATGCGGCATATTTTTCTCCTTCTTCTGCGGTTTCCACAGCTCCGTACCTAGTCGCATCTTCTTCCATCATTAATGACCCATAACCCAGTTTTTCCAACGTGCTATTCAAATCCTTCCTTGCTCCGGCTATCAAAGATTCCGGGAAGAACCCCCTGTTTCCAAAGTATAATGCAAATGTAACCTTTCTCATTATCAATTTACTCCTTTCCTTTTATATTAATACTTTTTAATGTTATGTACTTCCTACTTTAATAACTTGTATTTCTACGCCTTGCCACTGCTCCCAAATAACCTCATTGTCTTTTGTACGTCTTCACGGAAAGCTTCAATAGAGGTCATCATAAGATTATGGTAAAACACGGTACCTTCTGATTTTAAAAGCTCTTCTTTTAACTTTTGTGCAGCATTGACAGCCAATCCCGTATAATAATTTATTTTGCTTATTCCGTTTTGAATGGAATTTACAAAATCCTTTTCTGAAAGCCCTGAACCACCATGCATTACAAGAGGAATTCCCACTAATTCATTTATTGCTTTTAATCTTTTTATATCAATCTTCGGTTCTTTTAAATATATTCCATGAGCTGTTCCAAAAGCTACTGCCAAAGCATCCACACCTGTCCGTACCACAAATTCTACCGCCTGTTTGGGGTCAGTAAACAATGAAGTATCATCTATAATTGAATCATCCTCATCTCCATCCGCACCACCGCTTTTAGGCCTGGTAACATGCCCCAGTTCAGCTTCAACTGCTACTCCCATCGCTTCTGCAATCCTTACAATTTCTTTTGTATTTTTAACATTTTCTTCGTATCCAAGACTTGAACCATCATACATAATTGCATTAAAACCAAGTTTCATGGCTTTTACAATCGCATCAAAGCTTTTTCCATGGTCAAGCAATAAAGCTACGGGAATTTTGCTATACCTGGCTTCATTCAACAGAATATAAGCTATTTTTTCAAGTGGTGTATATTTGAAATGGACCTCCGCATGGCATAAAATTACCGGTGAATTTTCTTCTTCCGCTGCCTCTAGAATACCTCTTACCATATCCAGATTAATTGCGTTGTAACATCCTATCGCATAACGTTTTTCCTTTGCATCTTTTAATATTTCTTTCATTGACACAAGCGGCATAATATCACTCTCCCTTATAAATCGATTCATTTATTTAGCTGATAATTTCCTTAACTCTGCTGTACATTCTTTTGTATTTGTCATATTGTTCCAAATATATATCATGTTTTTTCATGTTCGGATTATATACCTTCCTTATTTTTACCAATTTGTTCACCGCATCTTCCATATTCTTGTATACTTTAGTTGCAGTTCCTGCAATTATAGCCGTTCCAAGAGTCCCTGCTTCATCAACATTTAAATTTGAGACCTTTTTACCTGTCATATCAGCTTTTAACTGAAGCCATACATCAGACTTTGCCCCACCGCCAACAGCTCTCAATTCGTCTATGTCAACCCCTGCTCTTGCAAGGCACTCAATATTGTACATCATTTCATAGGTTACTCCCTCAAGCATAGCTTTATATAAATGCCCCGAGGTTTTATCAAAACTGAGCCCCACAATAGCACCTTTGGAATTAACATCCATATAAGGAGTACCTGCACCTGCAAAATGTGGAAGTACAAGAATATCTGTTGGTTCTTCATCTGTCTTTTGATCGAGGATTTTATAGACACTTTCGCCGGTTTTTTTTGCCTGTTCAATTTCAGCTGCTGCAAAATTGTCACGGTACCATTTTAAAAGCGCTCCCCCTGTGAAATTAAACGCATATGTAACATACATTCCTTCTTTTGCATGCGGCACACATGCAAAATTGTTTTCCAGCATAAAACTGTTTGCAACCGGCTGGTCAAAAGCCGGTGTAATGCATTCAACCGTACCAATTCCATCAACAGCTTTTCTCCCTTTTATAATACCTGCTCCAACTGCTGCACATACCTGATCATGTCCACCTGTAACGAGTTTTGTATCAAGCGGCAAACCAATTTCTTCCGCAATGCTTCTATTTATGTTTCCAATAACCGTTCCTGGCGAAGCAACACTTGAAAAAAGTTTTTCATTAATTCCTGCTGCTTCAAGGATATTGTTCGACCACTTTTTATCAGTTATATTAAAAGCCATTGTCCTTGAAGCAAGTGAATAATCTATTACCGGCTCATGTCCCAGCTTAAAAAGTATAAAATCCTCATACAGCATAAACTTCCATACCTTTTTATAAAGCTCATCCATGTTCTCCTTAAACCACATGAGTTTATTAACAGTATACATTGGATGGGCACGAACTCCTGTTATATCCATTATGTTTTCAAGCCCCAGTTTGTTAATTAACCGTTCACACTGAACCGTCCCCCTTTTATCGGTATAAAGCAAACTATTGTGAAGTACTCTGCCTTTATTATCAACAGGTACTGCAGATTCTCCAAAGGAAGAAACGCTTAAAGCCGTAATTTTTTCACCCTTATATTTTTTGACTGACATGCCCAGTACGTATTTGACCGCTTTAAATACATCATCCGCATTAAGCTCAGCCTTCCCGGAAGAATCAGTTTCAATGCCATACTCCTTATATGCATATGAGCATATATTTCCTTCAATATCAAATATTGTTGATTTACAACCTGATGTTCCTATATCAAGGCCAACCAAAGCCATAATACCATTCCCTTTCGTCAGTGAATCGATTCATATATATTATATATTCTACAAAAATTATATAATTCCTGCTTAATCATTAAATCTTTTTGGTTGACAAGGGGACGGGGTAAGTGACAACCTTTGGTTGTCACTT
>CAZANH010000358.1:0-12261 GCA_964486515.1 uncultured Eubacteriales bacterium | reverse complement strand
GAAAGGTTTTGTACATTGCCCTCATTTCTGTTTTGATAAATAAGAGCAATCTGCGGATTTGCTCCGTCACTTAACTCAATTTCATAGCCGGGTTCTACTTTTTTAAGAAACTCCTCTGTTTTTGTTTCTCCCCCCAGCCCCTCTTTATACATGATGCTTTCACCATGATACCATGTTATGAACCATTTTCCGTTATTGTAAACCGCCTGAGGGTTAGCTGCTGAAAGTCCATTTTCATCACTGTCGGCAATCAGTATATCGTCTCCCCAAGTATCTTCCTTATAAACTCTGGCAAAGATTTTCTGGCTGTGCTCTCCTGAGTCTCCATCAACTGTATTAACTGTGTAAAGAAGCAGTCCCTCATTTCCATGCATACTAAGATTTAGGTCGATCACACTGCCGTCAAGAGAATCTGTGATTACCCCGGGACTGCTCCAGCTATCTTCATTCCAGCTGGAATACATAAGGGTATCATTACTTTCTGCTGCCTCCTGGTCGGTTTTAATCCATGTAAGCAGTGCATTATTATTATCGGCTGCCAATTCAGGTGAATGGTCAAATTTGTCGTCATCTGTCAGTGTTGTCACCTGCATATCATCGCTGCCAGACTGGCAGGCAGTTTCAGTAACACTTATTTCAGAGTTTTCAGTAAATGTCTCTATTTCAGCATCATCCGGCATTGAAGCCTTCAGATTCTGCCATGCCATCAGTACACCATCCTCTGTAGACGCGGATACAGGGCTGAAATCTGCAGTTTGGTCATCATCCATCCATTCAGGAGTGGACCAGCTGCCGTCTTTTAACACCGAGTACATCATCTGCGTGCGGTTCATATCAGAACGCTGCGGGTTATCATCTATCCATACCATCCAAAGTTCATCGCCGATTTGAACCAGCTGTACTTCTGACTCAGGATAAATATCGGTTTTTTTAATATCTATATCGGGATTTTCTCCTTGCGCTTGAGCAAACATTGAATTTGTCCCCAGCATAGCCATGGATAAATCATTAGCTGCAAAAAGCGTCTCTTTAAGGCTGTCCTGTTCACCGGGAAGCCAACGCGGCTCCCTCTTCAAGTAATCCCGGGACAATGGTGTAAGCTCAAAATCATCTGATTTATTATTATCTTCCATGGCAAGCACCTCAAGAAGCTTTTGAGGCTGTGCACCGGCCAGGATACTGTCAACTTTTGTCTTGCTGTTTTCCCACACGGTACTTGTTGACCTGTGAAAAAGATTACCTGAAAAAATAAAGGCATTGTACCTGGCACCAACATAAAACTCCGGTTCCACCCTGACATAGCCTGTGCTGTGTACCTCGGAATCAATAATGCCTCCGGAATAACCTTCAACCTTAAGTTTAGGATGTCCTACACCCGCTATGACTTCCGGATTGGGTATAAATCTTATAATACCTTCGTAGCCTCCGCCGTTTGAAACTATAAACGTACCCTCGGCATTCATCCTCATATCAAGTGTCATGTATCCTGTTACATTAATACCCAGTTTTTTTGCAACTTTAGAAAGCCCGGGAATTTCATATTGCCTTGTATACTTAAAACCTCCTCCTCCCATTACTTTTATTTCTCCCTTTTCCCATTCCCATTGATTAGAAGAAGAATCGTATTTATATCCTATTGCGGCTTCCATACTCGATTTCTGAATTCTTGGTCTGTATCCTGCTGAGGTTAAGTTAGTGCTTTTTTGAGAAGAAAGTTCAATCGTGTCACTGTCACCTCTTAACCTGCCGTCCAAGCTTAAATAACCCGTGTCTATACCAAAATTCTCATTACTTCTGTTCAAAAGTGGAATATCCCCTTCAATTAAACCATCTTTTACGGCACCTATGCCGACCGTACCATGTAAATCATATACACCATTGCCCCTATAGTAAACCCCCGAGGCAAAAGAAGGTTGGGGAGCTATCTTAATCCCTGTTTCTGCCCACGGCAGGTAATGCCATTCAAACTCCCCTGAATCAAAATGTTCTGTTGCAACGACACGTGCTTCTATACCATATCCCTCTGCTTTATAGTTATGCAAGTTCACCGTTGCACGAAACCGGCTGCCGTCTCTCTCTGCCATTATACGATACCCGCCGCCGTTTCGCTTTTCAACGTCGTAATTTAACTCTTCTCCATCCGATCTTCTGAATTCAACCTCGATGGGTTTATAATTTCCGGCATCCATCTCCACTTCAAAATCCAGTGCCATAGAATTGGCCATAATATAGTCGTTCACTTCAATATCAGAACCGGAGTATTTGGCATCCACGCTTATAATCCCGGATTCGGGACGGGATGACAGTCTTACCAGACTGCTGGCCTTGTTTTCTGTGTTCACCTTTCTTTTAACACGGGAGTAACTGTTATCCGGCGTGAATATTTCTATTTCGTGCTCACCGTAACTGTATAAATCAGAAATTTCATACCAGTAATCACTATTTGGGTTTATGTTTTTTGAGTTTGAATTTTTACGCTCAGCTGTCATACGTTTGCCGTTCACTTCAACATCCAGCTCGGTCCATTCATCCACAAATGAGCCGTTTTCCGTATCATAAAATTCCAGTTTAATAGAGCTGGGGCTCTCCCCAATGCGAACAGGGCGGCGGATTTCCTTTGTTTGTCCCAGTTTATCATATAGGACAACCATCTGGTAGTCTCCCGGTTCCAATCTATCATAATACAGACTTATATGTCGTTCCGAACGATTATATGGATAATGATGCCAGCGAGACATATATAAATATTCTACTAATTCCCCTTGTTCTTTTGTCCCGCGGTAAAGTAACGCCCTGGGATTTCTAATCACATTGTAATCCCCTGTTGCCTTAAATTCAAAGAGGAAACGATTATACCGGCTGTTATTCCATTTAACGAGATAGGTGTTCTCAGTGGGATAGTAAGAATAACCAAGGACAGGTTCAAGAGAAACTTCCACTTCTCCGGGCTCTTTAATACTTACTTCTTCCTGATATTCGTAGAGAATACCGAAATTATCCTTTATTTTAAGCGTTACCTGATGCTGTCCCGTTTTTGTATAAGTATACCAGGCTTTTTTACCACTCTGCTCACTTTCAACGTTACCTTCTTCATTGATAGTCCACTCATAAGATTTAATTTCACGCCCTGCACTGTTAAATATGCTTTCAAGCCGCTCCGCACTGAAGGTCAACTCATAATCAACAAAATAATTCAGGTAGGGGCTTGCCGTAAATGAAGCATTGTTTGTATCCAGCCTGTCAGCAGTTGTAAATCTGATTCTGGCGGTATCATTCATCAAATCACCGCTGCTTTTATCCTTGTATGCACCGGCCGGTATCTTCAGCGTATAGGTTTCTGAAGTTATAAGATTTTCATCCGGCTCAATAACCACCCCGAAAACCTCTCCATAGTCCAGTTCCTGTGACGTGAAGTCGACGTGATTGCCCTCAGAATCAGTTAATTTTATATTATCAAATTCCGGGCCGCGGATTACGGGGGAGGATAACGAAATCTGCACCGAATTATCAATGCCGATATCAGCCTGCATATGCGATATATTTGATGCTTTCATATCCAAATCATTCGTTCCGGTTGTAAAATGTATTTCATTTCCGGATTCAATGTAATTTTTATTATAATCCCAAGCAAAATTCTCCGACAGTATAACCGTATATCCGGTTTCAGGTTTAAGATTTTCTACGGGTTCTATTACCATTGTTTTATCATTGTTATGAAGGGATATTTTTGAAGAAATCCTGCTGCCTTCATCATCCAGCAGCTTTACCTTACTCCTGTCCACCCTTATACTCTCAGAAAAGTCAATATCAACACTCTGATAAATACTCATGTTATCTTGGTTATTCTCAGGATATATTTTAGTTATTTCAGGCAGGATATCTTCTTTTCTTGTACTGAATTTTATAGTTTTTTTATAGCTGTTTCTCTTAAACCTGTCCTGAACCGCGCCTGTGGGAATATAAAGCTCGTAAGCCTGTCCAAGCTTAAGTCCGGCTCCTCCATCAAATCTCAGAGTTACCGTACTTCCATCTATTTCACCTGAAACCGGAATCTCTTCATCTGAACTGCTGCGAAGCGATATGTCCTCAAACGCGCTGCCTTCGCAAACACCTTCCAGCTCATCGCTGAAGCTCACGGATACTTCCGTAATATCTGCAGAAACAAGTTTCTCCCTGTCAGACGGATTGGAGGCTTCAATATGTAAATTCCCCGGTTTTATCTTTTCCGCTTTAAAATTTAAAATAAATTCATTTGACATGTTGTTACCGGATGTATCTTCAACTGCGTTTTCAGGTATAACAAGCTGATAATCCTTTAAAGATTTCATATCGCTGTCCATTGTAACAATTAATTTTTTATCATCAATCCAGCTGCTGCTGCCAACCTCTGTAAAGTTTTGTACCCAATTGCCGGAATCAGTCCTCACCATATTCAGATATTGAACTTTTATATCTTCAAAGCCTTCGCCCTTTACTATATCTTCACTAAAAACAACAGCAGTCTCTCTGTCAGTGTAAATAACATCTTTGCTGTCATCTTCAGGTATCGCATCAATTACCTCGGGAGGGTCCATATCTTTTTGAGCTAAAACAATATATTCAATCTGTTTAATATCCGAGGCATCCCCTTTTTCCACAGTGGCAGTCATGGTTACAGATTCATTTTGTTCTCCAACATCCGGTCTTGTGACCTCTCCACTGTCTGATATTACTTCTGTATTGCTTGACTGCCAGGTTATATCAGAGCCGGCAGGGGTTGAATCAGAACCAGGAAGATCCAAATCACTTTCTACGGAGTACCGAGATGAATTTTCTCCCAGCGTCACAGAAGATGTAAGCCAGTCTTTATCCGCAGCCACTGATTCAGCGTCTGTCCGGGGCAATGCCTTAACAGTAACTGTAAGCGCCTTCTCCTCATCAAAAGCGCCCTTTGATATAACTGCCGTAAGCGTTACATCTTTATCTCCATCAATATAGGACGGCCTGTTTACCGTTCCGTCACTTTCCACAACTGCTTCATGGGTGGACTCAAAGCTTATACTACTGCCATTAGGGCCATACGGAGGAAAGTCTAGGTCTCCTGTAATATTGTCAAGTCCGCTATTATCGTTTAAAATACGCTCATCAGTAAGCCACTGTTTATCAGCAGCTACGTCTTCCTCGGGGTTACTGAACTCAACTTCAGCCGCGTCAAAAGCTCCGCCCTCTGCTACTGCTTCTACAAGAGCAGTACCTGAAGTATCAGAGCTTAATTTTACCGATGCCTCCCCATATACATCAGTAGTTACCGTGTTGGAATCCAGTACACCGAAAGAGGTAGAAAAATCTACAGGTATATCGGGGACAGGCTCATAATTTTTATTGTAAACTGATGCCGTCACAGTAGCTTCTGTATCACCCGCCTGCATCCCATAAGAGAGTGAAACATTTGATGTATCCTCATAGGTGTAGTCGTTGTAATATATGGGCTCGGAATCATTTTTAAATGCCCACTGGATTATATCATGCTGCTGCTGGCCTTCGGGACTGGTATTAGCTGTAAACCCCGCATATACATCCCTTATTATATCACCATCATCAGTTGTAAAAACGGATTCCAAATCAAAATCTTCTATCAGCAGGTGCGGAGTAGATTCCTCCCTTTCCGGCATATCACTAAAAGTTACTTCCATGGTTTTGGATGAGCCATCGTACTCAATCCACATACACCTGACTGAATATGTCTCAATTTCATTAAGAGCCAACGGCTGTCTATATTCCCCATTTACAAATACTGTAATCAGATTTGCCAGCTCTCCATAATAACCTAATTGATCCCACTGTTCGTTTTGAATAAGAGTATCAATGCCAATACTTACACTTGGGTTTATTCCCTCGGTTCCCAAGGAAAGAGAGTGGTCTGCAAAAGCGTCACTTCCCTGTGCCTGAAGTGTAAAGGTAAAGCCTTCTCCACCCAGGTAATCTGGTATTGTTTCATCAATTGAAAACTCAAAAACTGTACTAAAAGACAAATCATCAGCCAGACGGATTTTTTCCTTTGTAAATACACTTCCGCCTTCGCTGTAGTCTTCATTATCACTGTAACTGGAAGTTAGCCGCAGTACTGAATCATCGTCATCAGGGCCTCCGTCTTCAGCTTTATGGGCTTCTCCGTTAAATTGGAGAAAATCATATGAACCTTCAAATTCATCATTGCCATATAAAATTGCCGCCGGTATTTCTTCAGTCTCTATTTCTTCTGCGTAAACTCCGTCATTCATTTCTTTTTTTTGATATGGGATTTGTAAATTCGTAAACAGAAACGATAAAACCACCATAATACTTATAATTAATTTTAGTTTTTTCATACACCCATCCCCCTGCAAACATCACCTACTCTTTTTTTTGTAAAAAAAATAATATATTGTTAGATAACTATGTCAATTATGGGTCCATTATATATCAAGTATGTGTATTTTTCAACTTCTTATTAAATAATGGAGACTGCTTTCTGGCATCTTGCCCATGTATACAAAGTAAAGGTCAACAACCGGTTTTACATGTCTAAAATATCCTCTGCCTTATTATATACATCATTGTACTATAAGTTGCCATATTATTTTGTTGGGTACTAATAATCGTAAGTTGTAAAATTTCCTAGAAAAACAAATATTAATTTTTGGGAGGTATATTATGAATAAAATAGCAATTTTACTATCTGTAATTATTTTAACTTTTGCATTAACCGCATGTGACAGTAGCAACAGAGCGGATGATAGTAACGCAAATAATGGTTCAAGCATTGATGATGAGACTCAAGTTACAGAATCAACTAACAATACAAATCACGATAATTATGTGCCTAAAAAAGCTGTGCCAGACAATCTACCAATTTATCCGGAAGCGATTCTGTGGAGCGATACAATCTCTTATGGAGAAGGTAACAATTGGCAGTGGCTGTACAGTACAACCGGCAGTGGCAATGAAATCGTTGAGTTTTTTACAAAAGAACTTCAGAATCTAGGTTTCGAGATTGATGAAGAGTACACAATTGCATTTCGTGAAGAATTTTTTGTAACTACAACTGATTCAGTAATTAATGTCTATTGGTTAGATAGTGACAATTTGACAGACGATGTCACTGCGGATACCCCTAATCGCCATTATGGCATTATAATAAACCTTGATGAATGGAAGACTCAATAAATTTTTACTAATAATCAGCTGTTTTTTGATAAATGAGATAACACGATAGCGTTTTGCAATATTTGTCTAAAGACTGAAATATTGATACAATTTTTATGGAAAGAAAGATATTATGTGAAGTATCTTTGAACATTGCTTTGAATGCAGGTGGTCTCGGAAGCGAATAGGATAAATAGAAAATGAATCAGATGGAAATCACAGGCAAAAGCTTTATGCAATGCTGGCAAAAACAAGCTTGTTCCAATGGATGAATCTCTGACAGAATATCTCAGGAATTATTATAAACTGAATCAGAGCAATTTGAAAAGTGGAGGTTATTTTTTCCCTTCAAAGATTGGAAAAGCTTACACTGTATCTGCTTTTTATACAACCTTCAGAAAATGCTTATGGAAAGCAAAAATATCACATGGTGGTATTGGCAATGGCCCATGGGTACATGATCTCAGTTATCCAAACCTTTATAAAATCCAAACCTTTTTCAAATATGTCTGATATTTAAGGATTTTAATAAAAATACGAGCATGAAAATTACTGACTGTACGAGGTGTATCCCTCACAGAATCCGGACGCACGGATTTCTCACATCAGGCTCTTTGTAAACCTAATTATTCAAAAGCTACTTAACAATTATTCATGCAATACAATTATTCATGCAATAGTCATTATAACTCTACCCGTTAAATTTCATAAAAAGGTCCAAAGGCTTGTCGTCCTTATCTTTGAAAAACCCAATAATTATCATTATAAGATCCACAAAAGCTCCGATTCCAAACACTCCAAGTGTAAGTAACCAAATTATTCCTGTTCCTATTTTCCCGATATAAAAACGATGGAAACCAAATACTCCAAAAAATATACATAAAATTAATTCAATGGATTGTTTTTTGTTGCATTCAGTTTTTGTTGCAAGCTTATTTTAAATATTACTGCTAACTTGCAATTATCGTTTTTAAATAATAATTCGTTTCTACACTAATCACCCCTGCTAACAAAATTTATATCATATTCCATTTCAAACAGGTTCAAACCCTGCACTTGTATATCCGTCAGGTCTGCTCCTTTATCCCTTCTTGCATCATCTCTACCCTTTATTTCCGCCCTTTCCTTATCATAACCCCTGTTTCTCATGTTACACATCTCCTTTCGATATAATATCATAATCACCAATTCATACACAAATCTATGGAATAATTATATAACAAATATAATTATTTTTAATGTACAATACTGTCACTTATTTATTGTATTCATGTATGTTATAATGATAAGCATCTTTTTGATATGGAGGGTATTTGTTTGAGTCAAAGACACATTGTTTTTACTAGTTCTGCTAAAAATAAAATGAATGTCAATGGAGATTCATTCCTATTGAAAAGATATCCTTTGGGGGAAACACGTGACGAATTTCTTTTAGCTGCTGTTGCCGATGGGATGGGAGGTCTTGAAAACGGCAAGCTATTAAGCAATATGGTAATCTCACTTTTGGATACTTTTGTTTTGAAACATCTTAATTTCACCAATAATCAGTTGGATAAAACCAGCATTGTCAAGCTTTTACAGGATGCTAGTAAAGGCATCAGCAAATAGCGGTGTGATGCCCTTTGCTTTCCTTGCGGCGCTTCATCTCATGCTGTACCATATTGCTCTATAATAGCCCTCATCAATCCTTTAACATATATTTTATATTTCTACCGTTACCTATTCTATTTACAAGCCCCTTTGAAATCAAATCATTTAAGTACTTACTTGTTTGAGTTTTTTTAATACCTAATGCCTCACTTATATCCTTTGTCGCTAAAAATTCATTTTCATTTAACATATTAACTATTTCCTGCTCTTTTTCCAGAAGTGCTATTCCTTTTTTATATAATACATTTGGCAAAACAACTCTTACGCTATTAGCTGTTATTTCAAATTTTGGCTTTAAATTGTAATATTTATAGTGAGACTTTATTCTTCTAATTCCTGTAGCTATTTTTTCTATAAGCTTTAACCTGTAAAATATTTCTGCGACTATTTTATTTCTTGGAATTGATATTCTGCCATCAATAAAATCTTCATATGAAATGCCTATAGGCAGTCCACCAGGAGATGTTACTTCAATTCTGTCATCGAATATCTCAACCTTCACATTTGCTTGTTTGTTATAATCTCTATGGCAAATAGCATTGGCTATTGCCTCCCTATAGGCAACAAGTGGAATTTCTTCAATGGTCTTTCTATATGCTCCATCAATTTTTTCCTGCTTGTTAACATGCTTATAATAAAAGTCAACACATTTATCAAACTGTATTAGTATAGACATGTTTTGAAGGTCTATCCTGTCCTTTATAGATTCAACACTGTCGGAATATCTAAGCAATGTTACTTTACCAATATTATTGTTATCGGAAAACAATTTTGCTGCAATATTAAATTTTCCACTCTTAAATAAGCCAAGGGATGTCAATACGTTATTATCAACTTCACTAATTCCTAATGTTTTTCTAAGCCTGTTACTTAATATACTTAAATCCAATTCTTTATCATCTATCTGCATTTCATCATACGTAAGATTTTTACCACTCAACACCAATTCATTATATTCATACAGGTCAACCTCTCTTGTTGTTATGTCCACTCTTTTGTATGCCTTTCCTTTGTATGTATATGGAGTGTTTTCACTTTTGAAAACCTTTATAATTAAAATTGTTTTCCCTTCATATATATCTGTTTCAATTTCAAAATAGGGGTTTGGCAATATAGAATCATAAATGGCATTCTCAATCTGTTCTTTCGCATGATTAACATTTGATACGCCTGTAACTTCACCTTTATCGTTAATACCGATTATTATTAAGCCATCATTATAGTTCGCAAATGCTGATACAGTTTTTAATAAGGTTTTAGTGTATTCCTGCTTATATTCTACATTTTTATTCTCCCCAAATTGGTAGTCTATCTTCATATAAAGCACCTCCACCGAACGAATAGTTTTTGTTCACTTTAATTATAAGCTACTAGTAACCAAAAATCAATAAATCAGGGAAATATACTATTTCCTTCGTTCAGTGAACGAAAATTATAATAAGGTTAAAGCTATCTCCCACCTCGTTGAAACGGCATATTGCAATTTGCAAGAAATCGCTTCCGTTATTACAAAACTAATTTATTTGATACTTTTCTTTTGCTCCATCCCAGGCTTTTTGCCCATTCCAAATAACTGTCGCGTTCTTCCTTATCATCACATTCATAAATTTCCTTAAGAAATCTAACAAAGCCGCTCATCCCCCCACATCATCTAAAACAAATATGCCATCTTTATGAATGCATACAGGCTTATGCGTTAAGACCTTTTCTTCTGCCTCTAATAATTCATCTTCTGAAATGCAGCCTTTTTCGAGTAAATTGTTACAATCCCTTTCCTTGGTTATGGTTACTGTCCAATCATCTCCAAAGTCGTAATTGTAGATTAGTTTAAAATTATCATTTTTGATTTTGTTATCTATGATGATTTAGTCCTATTGCAACCACAAGGAAAAAAGCAATCACAGACAATTTCCATAAATATTTTCTAAACAAATCCATCATTTAATTCACCCCAACTTTATTTCACACAACGTCCCATTTCGGCTGTGGACAAGCCTCCCTTTGTGAACTACTCAACCGTAATATAAACTTAACCTCTTGCTTATATTCATCAAACGGAGCTGTGTCGTTGAAAGAAAAATCACAAAATGCTGTCACTTCATATGTTCCTACTGGTAATTGTAATTCCAGATTTCTGTAATATGATTCCCAGAAATCTGCTCTTGGATATAAACATTCCATTAGTAAACATAAGGGGGCAGTCGTCGGAGGCCATGGAAAATTCCATCATGGACATATTTAGATGCCCTTAAATTCCAAAAAGGGATCGTATAAGAAACGACTAATTAGTTTATAAGCCTCCTATCCGAATTCCCTTTTCACAAGCCGGACTTCCCAAAGGGTTTACTGAGTTTAGCTCATTTATATTCGTTATACCTTCATTTCCCTCTTCGCTCTCTGTTTCATCAAGTTTTCTTCTAAATATTTTCACTATTCACTGTTTCCAGTCATATCAATAATAGTAAGGATATTATAAATAATACGATTCAAAATACGTTATGCTTATTTTATTCGTTCAAGGCAAATTATAGTAGCTAAAAACATTATAAAAGATATGAATACTAAGTTAGATGCAAAAAACTCCTACAATGCCTAAAAATCAATATCCTTGATCATAAATAAGCCACGGACTTTTCTCATCATCACGAATCAATATCATACTCCAGTTATCATAAACACCTTCATTCCATGGACCGCCATCTTTCAGAAGAGGATATTCGATATTAAAACTCACCTTGAAAACAATAATATTTTCATCGGATATTTGATGGTTGCTTGGCCTATAATTTCGGCGCATTTTATCCTGAGAGTCATAGTCGATACTTATCAAGATACGTGTTTCTGTGCCGAAAAGTTGAACATTGCCGCTTTTAACCCTCTCAATTGTAAGGTGCTCTCGTGGATACATTGTGGAAAGTATGGCCTCAGAGTCCTTTTCGGCAACAGCACGGTAGTATTCTTCCACGACTGCACGAGCTTTCGCGACCTCTTCATTCGTAAACTCCGGCATAGGCTCGTGTTCTTTCTGTAATAAAGGATATCCCATCATATTGTTCCAATTATCAATAGATGTTAAGGTTTCTTTTATTAATTTCTCTGTTGTTGGAGGTATATCCTTATTCCCACTCAAATTTTTTACAGTATCTTCACAAAGCTGCCGTACAATGTTTCCTCGCAATCCTCTATCTCCTCCATCTAATATCCCAATGAGATATGACATTGCTTCTTCTCCCATAGATACAATCTCATCGTATTCTTTTTGATGCGCCTTTATATAGTCACCCGGATTTGAAGAAGGCAAAGGTGAAGACATAATTTCAGAAAGCAACCTATCAATTATACCGGCTGCATCTGCCAGATAGCCATCAAGTTTAATTTTACCAACTTCTGTATTTTCAATTTTTTCAAATAAATTATACCGCGTATCACCCCGCACATATGACAATG
>CAZANH010000357.1:0-9326 GCA_964486515.1 uncultured Eubacteriales bacterium | reverse complement strand
TAATCTGGAAAAAGCAATAAAAATATACCTACTGATATAAACGCAAATACTATAGCTAGTCCAGTAATTTTACTATCTACTTGTTCGCTAAACACAATTTTCTTTTCTTTTTTTTCCATACCTTATCCTCCCACTATACATCATCCACTTTTTTCACTTTCCTCTGACTTATAAAAATAACATAAATAAAAGTAGTTAAAATTATTAGTGATATCATTTACACAAAACTCATGACAGCCTTAAAATAAGTTCAACCGGTTATTCTGTTATCATTTTGTTATCAACCTGCATAACAAATCCCCACAAAGCTTTGTTTAACTAAGATTCACGGGGACTCATTTCTTACTCCCACTCTATTGTGGCAGGTGGCTTGGTGGTTATATCATATACAATTCGGTTTATATGTTTAACTTCATTTACAATTCTTTGAGATATTCTCTCGAGTACATCATACGGTATTTTCGCCCAGTCGGCCGTCATAAAATCCGTGGTCGTAATTGCTCTTATGGCAATCGTGTAATCATATGTTCTCTCATCACCCATAACACCCACGCTTCTCATTCCTGTAAGGACGGTAAAATATTGATTTATATCACGTTTAATCCCTGCTCTTTCTATCTCATCCCGTAATATAAAATCAGTATCCCTCAATATTTCAAGCTTTTGCTCTGTAACCTCACCGATTATTCTAACAGCAAGTCCCGGTCCTGGGAAAGGCTGCCTCCAAACAATACTCTCCGGTATTTTAAGTTCTTCTCCGACTTTTCTCACTTCATCCTTAAAAAGATTCCTTAAGGGTTCTATTATTCCTTTAAAATTTATATATTCCGGTAATCCTCCTACATTATGATGACTTTTTATTACCGCCGCATCCTTTGTTCCACTTTCGATTACATCAGGGTATATTGTACCCTGTACCAGGAAATCAACTGTTCCAAGTTTTTTTGCCTCTTCTTCAAAAACCCTTATAAACTCTTCTCCTATTATCTTTCTTTTACGTTCCGGATCTAAAATTCCCGACAGTTTATTTAAAAAGCGCTCTCTTGCATCCACTTTTATAAGATTTATATCATACTGTTCCCTGAAAACCCGTTCTACCTGATTCGCCTCATTTTTCCTTAAAAGCCCATGATCTACAAATATACATGTAAGCTGTTTTCCTACAGCCTTGTTTAAAAGGACTGATGCAACCGAAGAATCAACTCCTCCTGACAATGCACAAAGTACGGTCTTATTTCCAACCTTTTCTCTTATATCCTTTACCGACTTCTCAACAAACGATGATATTTCCCAATCATCCTTCAAACCACATATTTTAAAGAGAAAATTTTTTAAAACATCTCTTCCCCGTGGTGTATGATTCACCTCCGGGTGAAACTGTACCCCGTATATCTTTTTTCCCTGATTTTCCATCGCTGCTACCGGGCAATTTAAAGTTGATGCTGTTTTTATAAACCCTTCTGCAAGTTTGCCTACCTGCCACGTATGGCTCATCCAGCATGATGTCTCAGGTTCAATATTTGAAAACAGTTTAGATGAAGTATCAACCCTTATATCAATTTTCCCGTATTCTCTATTTGCTGCCTTTTCAACAGTTCCCCCAAAACCAGTACAAATAAGCTGCATTCCATAACATATACCAAGGATGGGGATTCCCAGGCTAAAAATATTATTATCGCACAAAGGCGCATTTAAATCACTCACTGTTGCCGGTCCTCCTGTAAGGATTATACCTTTTGGCTTCATCAGTTTTATCTTTTCTACGGGAATATTGTATGGAAGTATTTCACAGTATACCTTTGCCTCCCTTATCCTGCGTGCTATAAGCAGACTGTATTGACCTCCAAAATCCAATATAAGTACCTTCTCTTTTTGCAATTTATTTTCACCCTTCCTGTGTAATTTTCAGCCTTCAATATGTACTTAAGTTTGCAATAATTATATACCTGTCGTATTAAAATAACAACAATGAAATTTTTGATTTCATCCAAATATTTCTCAAACAGTAACTATTCACAGCCCCCTCTTAGCTCAAGTAAAACCTATAAACAAACATATTATTGATATTATAAAAATCAAGGCCGCATACTTGAATCTTGTTGTTTTTTTTATATGCTTATTCTTTAAACAAATTACCCCTGCAGTCAAAAATCCACTTATTGCCCCTCCTATATGAGCAAAATTATCTATTCCTGTTCTAGTAAAACCATAAAATACATTAAAGAATACCAGGAATACCAATGTCATATACTGGCGTTTCCTTCCTGAAAATACCCGGCGGTTCCTTGTCCACATATACAGAAGTGCTCCCCCTATTCCAAGTACTGCTCCTGATGCTCCAAGTGACGGTGCCTGTGTAAAGGCAAAACTCACAATATTTCCAACTATGCCAGCTGTAATATATATTAAAATAAATCTGCCTGTACCAAAAATCCTTTCAACTACCTGGCCGAAAATCAAAAGAGAAAATGAATTTGCACCAAGATGTGCAATATCCGCATGCAGAAACATTGGAGTAACAAGCCTCCAATACTCACCTGCACAAATCAGGGGTGCATATTTGATTCCAAACATTGTAACATAATCATTACCTAAAAACATCTTAAGTGTTGCTCCAATAAGCCATACTGCAACATTAATCCCAATCAACACATATGTTGCCGGAGAACGTTCGCTGATTTCAGTAAAATCGTCCTCTGTATCTTCTTCATATACGAGCTTTTCAAGCTCGGGAAGAACTTCAAATCCTTCAAGGTTATCCCCAATCCTTTTACCAAGTATTATCCTCAACGCATCGGATTGGAATTTCAACCCTTTTGGCATCAGAACTTTCTTGTTTTTAATATCTGCAACAATATTTGTTATAAGCATCCTGCCTCTTGAATCCACATAATTGTTCCTGCTTATTACACTTAAAATATTTTGAGATATGTCCTCTGAGAAAACAAACACTTCAATCACTGAAGCAGACTCATTCATGCCTGAAACGTCTCCTTTTCTCAGCCATTTAAGATTATTTACAACATGTACTTCTATTTCCTCATATGAAAGTTTATCAGCATCTATTAACTCAATTATACTATAAGTAGAAACATCCCTTTTTTCAAATGCTCTATAACCGGATGCAAATGAGAATTTTCCATACCTGTTACGAAAAGGTATATAATTCATTTTCTTTATTAAATCAATTGTTATCGCATTTATAAAGTTATATTTCATATTTTAACAGTTCTAACATCCTTTATCATAATATATATTGTTATCTTATAATATCATACCGAAACATTGGCTTCAATCAAGTTCTGAAAATAAAATCAGTAACCCATTGAAATATATTATATACACTGTTATAATAACATAAGTATTTTTTGTATATTTATAAAGCAGGAGGGATATTTTTGTCAGCTGATATGGCATGGGTAGTTTCTGCAAATATGGGTTTGGGTCATCAAAGAGCTACCTATCCCCTCAAGGATATAGCACATGACAGTATTTTACTTCTTGGTGAGGATGAAGCGGATTCAAATAAAGAAGGACGTATATGGCGTCTTTTTCAGCATTCATACGAGTTTATGTCAAGAACACGTAATGTTCCTGTTATAGGGCCAACACTATTTAACCTGCTCGAAAGGATCCAAAACATAGCCTCATATTATCCAAGCAGGGACCAATCAGGTTCCTCCATGCAGTTAAGCTCGCTTTACACCATGATTAAACATGGTTTGGGGCATGGCATGTGTAAAAAGCTGTCTACCCGCAATTTACCCGTGGTAACTTCTTTTTTTGCATCGGCAATAGCTGCTGAAGAACTTACTGATCTTCCTGTATATTGTATTATATGCGATGCAGACATTAACAGGGTATGGGTTTCAAAAAAACCAAAGGAAAGCAGGATTATTTATCTTGCTCCATGCGGGCATGCAATGCGTCGTCTCAGGAAATATGGGGTTCCGGATGAACGAATTTTTATTACAGGGTTTCCTCTTCCTCTTGAAAATATAGGAAACCGTTCAATGTCAGTATTAAAGGATGACCTTGAAGAACGCCTTTACTACCTTGATCCGTCTACGCGTTTTATGACTGTTCACGGAGAAGAGGTGAAGTTCTATCTTAAAAGAAACAATACAAAGGTAAGGCATCAAAGGCCTCTTACAATATCTTACGCTGTGGGCGGAGCAGGTGCACAGGCAGAAATTGCATTTGACATGTTAAGAAGCCTCGCTCCCCAGATACGTGCCGGTAATATTGCCGTAAATCTTGTAGCAGGAGTACGTTACAGCGTATATAAATATTTCCTGGATATTATGGAAAATCTAAAATTAAACAACTATAAAAATATAAATATCATTTACCAGCCAAATACGGATGATTATTTCAATGATTTTAACAAAATGTTGCATACAACCGATATACTATGGACAAAACCATCCGAACTATCTTTCTACTGCGGCCTTGGCATACCAATAATAATTTCACCAAGCATAGGCCCTCATGAGGTTTACAATCACAGATGGCTTATGGAAATAGGCGGCGGAATACCCCAGCTTCCACCTGAGTATTGCAGGGAATGGATATCCGATTACCTTATTGATGGACGCTTCGCCCAGGCAGCATGGGACGGCTTTCTCTACGGCCGTACACTCGGTACCTATAAGATTAGAGAGGTACTCGCCACTGGGAAAATGGTAAGAGAGGTATTTCCACTTAAAAGATAAATAATTATCTCCTGCTTAATTCCTCATACACTTCATTATAATAAATTGCATTTTCAACCGGAGTATTCGGTGGAATATGGTTTCCTACCGCCATAAAAAATCCGGGGTATTTTTTACCGATATCCATGCAGCGCTCTACCTCCAAACGTATCTCTTCCTTTGTTCCGTTTAAAAGTATTCTGGTATCTGCATTTCCGATAAAAACATGTGTTTTTCCATACTTTTCGGCAACATAACTCATATCTGTCATAGGTTCCAATATAAACCCGTTTACACCGCACTCTACAATATCATCTATAAAAATTGTATAATCGCCATCGGATGTATAAAGTATCTTTTTTTTACTTTCAACCAGTGGCTGAAACATTTTTTTATAGTTCGGGAAAACATATTTCCTGTACCAGTCAGGATGAATAAATGCTCCCGCACTCCATACTATATCATCATGAATCATAACCACCGGCACATTTGATTCCGCCAATGCTTCAAAATATTGCTTTAACCAGTCAGTATACCTGTTTGAAACCTCACCGAATTTTTCAGGGTCCGTACCTGCCGCTGTAAGCAGCATTTCCCATCCAAATAATTCTATAAACCCGGAAATACATGTAACATATATTCCTGTCATATTTACCAAATCAGGAAACCGCCTGCACATAAGTTCATAGTTTCTTTCAAAATCATTTTTAACACTGTTCTTATTTATCTCCCCATATAATTCATACGGTTCAAAAGCCAATACATCTTCCGGGCTTTTAAAAGCCAAACTTGTTTCATCATTGAAATCAACACCATCCGCCATATAATTTGCATGTCCCATCTTTGTGCAAATATCGCCAAATATCTCATTATATATTAATATATTCCACATCAAATCATAGTTCCACAATTTTATAAATTCCTCCGTAGCTTTTTGCTGCTGATGTATCGGAGTTTTTGAATTAACATCTATTCCCGTAACAGTTTTAATAAGGTCCCAGTGAAAATCAGCAGAGTATTCGGTGCGCGGAACCCTATCAGGCATTTCAAGATTTATTGCGGCAATTCCATCACTATAGGACATAATTTACCCCCTCCGGCTATTGATAAAAATATTTATTTCAATTATAATTTTAATATAAAACGTTGCAGCTATACATGCAAATAAAAAGGAAAAACATGTACTTTTATGACAGGAGAGAATTATTTTTTATTTGAGAACATAATAAACAATGTTGATTTGGAAATTCTTGAGCATGCACATTTCATAGGAGACTCAACCTGGAATTTTAAAAATATCAGTTCTCCTTATAACAGGCTTTATCTTGTTATGGATGGGGAGGCCTGTCTGAAAAACAGTTTTCATAAAGTAACACTAAGGCCTGGCAATATGTATCTCGTACCTGTAAATTCAGTATACGATTATATTTGTAACGACTATATTGAAAAGTTTTATATTCATTTTCGCCTTGACCTTTTTGCGGGAAGAGATATCTTTGAATCATTAAAACAATGTATAGAACTTCCTTATGATACCCAAGATACAATTAATCTTGTAAACAAGTCAAAAAGCATGAATGTAAAGGATATACTAAGCTGTAAACTATCCATTTATCATTGCATTTTCAGTTTTCTTTATTTTGTTACGGAAGATTACAGTAAACATATAATAACATATATAAAATACAAGGATGTTTTTAATTATATAAAAAATAACATATCTGCAGAACTAAAGGTACAGTCAGTTTCCGAACAAGTCAATATACATTCTTCATCCCTGGCAAGAAGTTTTAAAAAAGACCTTGGAATTTCAATTAAAAATTACATTGATAAAATGGTTGTCCAAATAGCAAAGGAAAAACTTGTTCTTACGGGTTTAACTGTCAAACAAATAGCATATTTTTTACGTTTCAATGATGAATTCTATTTTTCACGTTTTTTTAAAAAGCATACCGGTTATTCACCAAAACAGTACAGATTGTTAAACAGGATGACCCCAAAGTAACCTATAATTCAGTAGTTATCGCCAAAATTTTACTTCTCGATTAAAACACAGATATATAAGGTTGGATTCCCGGCAATGTTTATGCACATCTATTTCAAGTAAACCTTGATTTTATATGTCTTACCGCTTCCTAACGGAATAGTTTTATTATGGTCATACTCACAATCATTAACCAGCAGTTTTTCAATAGTATTCCCCTTGTCTTTTCTCTTATATGTTATGTTGTAAGTACAGCCTCTGAATTCCCGCTTAAAAGTAACTTCATCCCAACTGCCTGGAAGACATGGCTTCAGTAAAATGCCATCATGGGTTTTTCTGGCACCTAACACATAGTCAGTCATTAACATATACATCCATGAGCCAGAACCTGTCACCCACCCATATTGTGCACGTCCCCTGTCATAACGGTGGTCAACTCCCCCATACCCGTTTGCAATCTGATATGGAATAACTGCATCGCTTGGATTTTCAGGATTATATGGCATAATTCTTTTAATTACATCAAAAGCAAAATCTGCATATCCATACTTTAATAATCCAAGAGCTAAAAATGCATTGCCGTGAGTATATACACTTGCATTTTCACTACATCCCGGCTCCAATCCCGAAATTTTGCCAATATTATCAATCAGCCCTTTGGTGTATGTAGGTGTAAGAAGGGAATAACCGTAAGGAGTAAATAAATTATTTTTTATACTCTCAAGCATTATATCCAATCGCTCTTGTGGTACAGTATCTGATAGCATTGCCCATGACTGGGTATTTAAATATATCTTTCCCTGTTCATTGTCTGCTGAGCCAATTGTACCTCCCCAATCGTCAAACGCTCTTAAATACCATTTTCCATCCCATGCATATTTATTAAGTGCTTCTTTCTTTTCTTCATACAATTCTGTACAACGATTTGACTTATCCCACTGACCCAGGTACTCATACAGCTCTTTCATCTCAAGCAGAGCATAGCAAAAAGCTTGTGTCAGCCATACACTTTCACCTCTGCCGTTCCTCCCCACATGAGTTAAGGAGTCATTCCAATCACCCTCCAGCATAAGACAAAGTCCATGGGGACCAATTTCTTTTCCAAATACTTCAACAGCTTTTTCCAAATGCTCTAAAACAGTACCGTCTTTACCATTGGAAAAAACCACTTTCTCCTTTAAGAAGTCTATTTCACCGGTTTCTTTTAAATACTCTGAGATAGCTTTTAAAATCCACACTGAAGAATCTGCAAACTTTTTTTTGGAATCTCCATATACTGGTGGAAATGACCTGATGGCATATCCATTTTCATATTGGTTTGAAAGAGCCATCTTCAATCTTTCCTTACTTTTCTTTAAAGTTCCTATCATTAAAGAACCCTGTGCCTGCTGCACAATATCTCTATAACCCAATACAGCCCACCTGCAGTGGTTTACACCATACTCAATCAGTTGTGGAATCCACTTGTTGTATAGTATATTCATTTCAGGTTCCGGTGTCTCAATCTGTATCCTACCAAATTTGTTGTTTGTTTTGATTATCATTCGCTTAAATTCTTCTTCAACAGCTATTCCATTGTCCCCAAAATACTTGTTATGATAATAGCATGCTTCTTTTTCAACCTCATTTACTTTTGCCGCTCCAACAATAAAATCAATACGGTCATCTTCATCCTTTTCAAGTACAGTTTTATAATGAAGTGCAGCTCCTACAGCATCTCGACTGGAAACAGTATTATTACATTTTCCTCTTTCAACAGCCGCCGGGTTTGCCAGGGTTCTTCCCAAGCCCTTAAAGGAATGCATTCTTCCTTCTCTGGAAGCAAGCTCTCTTGAGGCAAGAAATACAGCACTATAGTATTCGTGAGGTATAAACATATGACATTTTCTGGCTGCAACACCATTAACGTTTTCAAGCAATATGCTGTGTAGATATGTAGCATGTCCCTGGACTTTGTTTACATCCATAAGCGACAATTCCACATATGCAAAAACAGAAATATTCCGCTTTTTGTTTCCAACATTCTTAAAATGCAATGTCCATATTTCAACAGGTTCTTCTCCCTGAGGAACAAAAATCCTCCAGCTTGCTTCAATATTATTAGTGGTATTCATAATCTCAGTATATCCCAATGATTGTCTGGATTGGAAAGACTGATAGTCTTTACATACAGGAAAGTATCCTGCGTTCCAAAACTCTCCTGTATCATCATCTCTTAAATAAATCAATCGTGTGTTGTCTATAAATCCCGGTTCTGTTGAACCTTCCACAATCTGCAAATAGTGGGCGTTAGGGTCAAGGTATCTTGAGTGCCCATTCCCATCATGAAAAACACAAGTGTAATATCTATCATTAAAGAGATAATTCTCTTGCATCTTGGTTGTTTCAGGAGTTTCTAAAATATAATCTCCTGTACTAAAATCAAATTTTCCATATGCATTCATATCCAACTCTCCCCTAACTTATTTTTCATTAGTATTATCACCACATACAATATCCAATACCGGTGGATTCATCTCACATTCTTTACTGTTGAATTTAGCCCAGTCTTGCTGGTTGGAATCATTTAAAACATACAATGACAGAATTTCATCATCCTTTAATTTTCCTACCAGATAGTCTTTTATATCAAATGAATAATATTTGTT
>CAZANH010000356.1:0-1923 GCA_964486515.1 uncultured Eubacteriales bacterium | reverse complement strand
AATGCAAGGCCTGGTCTTCTTTGGCTCAGAGCCTCTTGTTGGGTCAAGCTCCACCCAATAGATTTCATATTGGTTTACCATTCCCAATCCTCTACCCCTCCACTGAGATTATCCTCAATAAGCAGTTTGTCTTCTCCAGAAGCATTCATTTCTTTGAACTTGTCACCCCAACCTTCCCGTGGATTTTCAACTGGTATCATTATAATTTGACCATCCTTAACGATCATTTCAACTTTATTAGTGATATTGCACTCTTTAAGAACAATAGCTGGAATCCGTATTCCCTTTGAATTACCTATTCTTACGATATCAACTTTCATGTAAACCGCCTCCTATAGCATAAATACTTTGTAATTACATTATACCATGCATTCTCTCCAATGACAATTACATATATACACACCTTACAGCTTACAAGAACAGGTTCATAGGTATCATCGATCAAGTCTTTTTAAGTTTTACCAATGTATTCAAGGATGTTGCCTCTATCACAGCACTGGTTATTCTCTGCACGCAGACCGCCTAATTTTATAAATCCCTTCAATAAAGCAATTATAGACTCAACACCGTTATCTCCCTGAACAGTAGAAGGATATAACTTGATATCAAGAACCGTTAAGGAAGGTGGCTTCCGGGAACTGAACAAGTTTCTCGAAATTATTTACAAAAGGAGATTATCTGAAAAAAGCTTCTTTTATAATACTCGGTAAGTTATTTCACAACCATAAAGTAATCTTAAATTAAGGATAATAAAGTTTAAATTGATTATATACTGGATTGTGGCCAGGTTACCAATGGCTGCTCTCTTCACGGTAGCAATTATATATCATAAATATTTACCTGGTACGTTTCCTGTCGCTCAGGAAATCCTTGAAGTCCTGCTCATTTTTAAAATCCAGACCTCTTATCATACTGTAGAATGTACCGTCTGCAATATCTCTTCCACCCGAATGCATATGCATAATTACCGAGAGCAATTTCCCATTAGCGTCCATACCTTTCCACTCTATGCCCTTTTTCTTTGGATAGCGTGATAGTCCCAGGCGTTTGCATACTTCCTCAATTTCCTTAAAGCTGCATGTCCCCACCAAAAACCACCTTCCTTATCTCATCCCTATCCTTGCAGCGTTTGAGCCTTAACGCATAAGGGTACTTTTTGCGATGGTTCTCGAACTTAAGGGACAAAGCAACATCCTCAAAGTAGCTTTCTACAAACATTTCACACATATCAATTAAATCCTCTATCAGTTGATCCCTGGTTTCGATAAAAGTGGCAATGCCTATTTCATGGATTACTCCCTCATAGACCTTGTGCTCCTGATTATAGGTAATCTCTGGATTGAATGTGAAGTGTGACAGTATTTCTTCCGCAGCATAGTCTGAAATCAATAGCACCCCTTTAGCGTCAGACTTTTTTCCGTTCCGGCATAAGACCACATCACCGCTTGCTACTTTGGCAAATATTTTTGTAAAGGCATTTCTGCTTTCATTTATGTTATTTGTTTCAATCATGTCCATAACCTCCCTGCATATATTACGGTTATATTTTATCACAATACAGCCATTATGTACATATATAATACAAAAAAAATTCATAGCTGTACAGTATTTTGGATGATATTGTAGTGAATACGTTCATAGCCATCTTATACATCAGGTAACATTATTAATTCAGTTATTTCGCCATCAATTTCAACCTGCACCTGGAAGACTATTGACAGTCTGATTTTCTTTGTTTATGATTGAAAAGTGATAAATAGAAAACAGATATTGACAGATAGGGTTACTTATATAGGATGTACTGTCCTATTACGACATTGAATTTGGTGATTTTATATTAACAAATCAAATTATTGGAAAAACCTTTACTGACATCCGTGCAATTATCTTTGAAAACAAAGAAAATGTTCCCACGGGAACACC
>CAZANH010000355.1:0-5619 GCA_964486515.1 uncultured Eubacteriales bacterium | reverse complement strand
TAAAAATGCTCTCCAGGGGAATGACCATTATGGAAAGGAATATGTCATAGCTGAAAAAACAGATCATGTCTATTATGATCCTATGAGATGCATAAGAACAAAAAAATTCAAATACATCTGGAATGTTGATTATCATAACCCTATGCAGATATCACCGGAACATTCAATAAAAACGGGTATTGAACTTACCAATAAACTTTATGGTATGCCAAGAAAAGAAGAAGAATTATATGATCTTTTGAATGACCCTCGAGAGGTAAATAACCTGGCAGAAATTGATGAATATAGTGAAGATAAAAAAAGCTTAAAAGACAAGCTTATGGTTATACTTCAAAAAACAGGAGATCCTTTGATATAATTATGATATAATGGATTTGGGAAACTAGGAAACTATTGAATCACATTTAAACATTTTCGATTTTTTAAAACGAAAGGGTGTTTATTGTGAAGTTGATTAGGTTAAACAATACGGTTTACAAAAGGTTGGTAGCTTCATATGTATTATTGATACTTCTTGTTATCATACCTGTTTCAGTATTTTTATACTTGTTTTTCTCTTCTGCCATCAATAAACAAATAATAAGAGTGAATGAGAAGATGCTCACTCACCTGAATAAGACAATAGAACACGAGATATTGCATAAAGTTGAAAATGCATATATTCAAGCTACTTCAGATCCAAACAGCAAGGAAAAGGCCGGAATGTTGTTCAGTCATCCCATTAAAGGAAACAGTGTACTTGTAAGATTTTCCTCGGATTATCTGCAAAGGGTTTTAGCCTCCAATTCCGATATAATAAATGCAATACATATATACTATAAAGCTAATGATATAGTTATCTCCACTACTTTTGGATTAAAATACAGGGACAGTAAAACAAATGTATTTGATGTCAATTTTGACTGGATGTCAGGAATGCAGGATGAGGTCAATAATACGTTATGGATTGAGACAGGAAAGAACGAGGTATTTACATTTGTGAGAAGGTATCCGTATACATCCGACCGTGATTCATATAAGGGATTGGTTGGAATAGACATTAAGGAGAGTGCGGTTCTTGACATCTTCAACCAGGTTGACAATTTAGAGGATGAATATTTTTTGGTAATAGACAAGCATGGTAATATTATATCCCATAGCAATCCTGCAAAGCGGTACAGAAGAATAGACAGTGAACCATATATAGAAAAGATAATAGAATCACAAAAAGAAGAAGGCAATTTTAATATAAGTATTAATGAATTAAAGAGTATGGTATCATACACTACATTAAAAAACAGCTGGAGAATTGTAAGGGTTGCACCAGTTGAACAGTTTTTCAAAACTACATTCAACATTCAGATTATTGCCATAATCATATATGTTATTACACTTTGTTTGGGATTGTTAATGTCAAATATGTTTTCTTTAAAAATATATAAACCTTTAAAAACAATTGTTTTAAATATCAAAAAAACAGTTTTGCCGTCAGGGAATAACCAAGTGGAAAATATCAATGAGTATAGAATCATAAGTAATACCATTGAAAGTCTTTCAGTTAAAGTGAGCAATCTTGAAAATACTTTGGATAACAACAGGCCTTTGATAAAGCATAATATAATATCAGGAATCTTGAACAATAATATTAATAGTGAGGATGAAGTAAATTCATACATTGACTTATTGGACATTTCAATGGAGGAGGTACCTTTTTACAGGGCAATGCTAATAAAACTTGATTACCGTGAAGATATGGCGGAGAAAGGGAAGGAAAAATTAGTTAATAATGATATAAAGGAGTTTTTACTCAATTCGAGTAATGAAACTGTTAGTTTTTTACCTGTGGTATTATCGGAGTCAGATATGGGTGTTATTCTGTGTTTAAGAAAAGACGCAAAAGAATGGGTTAATAATGTTTCATTACAGTTAGTTTCATATATTTCTTCTACTTATAACCTTACTTCTTATGTTATCGTAGGTACTATTGTGGACAATCTGTTGAAATCCTATATATCATATGAAAGCTGTAAAAAACTTTTGAAGTACAGTTATTTCATGCCTGAAAAAAAGGTCATATTTGATGATATTCTTTTACAAAGGGAGGTTTTCAGTCAAAAAATACCTGGTGAGATACTTGAGAATTTCCTTAAATCTCTCAAACTGTCGGATATGAATGCTGTCATAAAGCAAGTTGATTTACTTACAGAGCGTATGCAAAATGGGAAATATACTTTGGAACATTGTCATCAATGGCTTTTGAAGATAATATCAGCATATCTGCAATATGTAAAGGAATTAAATCTGGATAACAGTGTTGATTTTAATAAAGATCTATATAAAGAGTTCAGTGATGTAAAAAATATAAAACAGTTTAAGAATTGGTTTACGGGAATAATAGGAAAAACTTTTGCACATTTGGAAAAACGCAATAAGCAGCAAAACATGGATATAATTAAGATTGTTAAAACCTATATCGCTGAAAACCTCCACAACCAGTTATCATTGGATATTCTGGCGGACAAGGTTTCATTGAGCCCTGCATATTTAAGTACGGTCTTCAAAATGTATACCGGTATTAATATTACCGATTTCATTCTTAAACAAAGAATGGAAAAAGCTGTTAAACTATTATATGGATATAAATTAAATGTGGATCAGATAGCACAGAAAGTTGGATTTAGCAGCTCCGGATACTTTATAATCAAGTTTAAGGAGTGCTTTGGAATGACACCTAAAAAGTATCAGAAGGAACATGTTAAAAATAATCTGGTCCATTCTCAATAAAATATTTCCTATTACGGCACAGTACATAAAAATCCTCCTTACCACGTTTATAACAACGGAAGTAATTGCATTAGCAATTATGATACTCCGTTTCAATGTTTTTCATTCTGAATTTTTTTGGGGAACAGTCAGCCAATGATTTAAAAACATTTGTAAAATTACTCTGGTCATAGTAACCTAAATAATCGGCTATGTCAGAAATACTATCATTTGTGTACACAAGCATTTTTTTTGCGATTCCAATTTTTTTTGATTTTATATAGTCAAATGGTGTAACATTGAATTGCCTTTTGAAAGTTCTGCAAAAATTATATTTGCTCATGTTAAAATGTCTGGCTATATCATCAAGCTTCAGTTTTTTATCCAGATTTGCTGAAATATAATTATCCATTTCAGTCTCAATGCTGTTGTATTCGCTGTCTTTATTCTGCATTTTTTTAACAGTCTGCTTTGTTATATCAATTATTATCTTATAGATTCTGTATGAGATAGAGAATTCTTTTGTAATGTCATTGCTTTTTGCAGTATCAAAAATATCATATATCATATCTTCCAGCCAGGGAGCGGTAAATTCCATGGGTGTTTTCCTGTTGATGCTGAGTTCGTGCATATACTCCTTGCAGGGTGTTCCTCTAAAATGAAACCAGAGCATATGCGCTTCACTTGATCTGTCGAAATAATATTTGTGTGGTTTGGTCAGATCCATCAAGATTCCCTGTTTTCTCTCAATGCTGAACTCCCTGCCGAATTGTTCTACATGTAAAATTCCCTGGAGGACATACATCAGGAGATTATTGTTGGCAAAATTTCTGACCAGACTGAAAGAAGGATTACATTCATAACCCATACCATCACTTACAATCAATTGTTTTTCCGCAAAACAGGACGGATTATAAAAATATCTGAAATTGAAATACTGGTTCTGATTCGAAATTATCCCTCCGTTCAGCAATATATTACAAAAATTCAGGCAATATAGTCCAATATTAATGCTGTTATTTATATTATAATACAAATGTAATAAAAAAACAAGGTGCGAAGGAGTGATTTAAATGGGCAGGAAATCAAGAATCTATATGGTATATTTTTCAGAGGTCAATCCAATCGGATTCGGGCCATACCAAAAATATCATCCTGACGTAAAGGTGCCCGGATGTCAGGAAATACTGAACATGATCAAAAATGAAACAAGGGATGCGGAGTTTGTCGGCGGAGATAGCCCAACAAGCCCGGAGGATGCTGTTGCATATGTAAAGGAACATAAAAACGATCTCGATGGTGTCCTTGTTTTTAGTGGTGAATACAGTTCTATCCCCGAGGAACTTATATCAGCAGGAATTCCGATCGTGGCTGTTGCACGCCCCCTGCAGGTATGTTCGACACAACCCTTCGATAATTTTAAGGGCAGCAGGGTCTTAACGGCGTCTCTGCCTGCACACCCGGACAAAAACTTGGAGGTATATCAAAAAAGGATACGTGACATAGCGAAAAAAATCAATACGATCACCATCCTTGCTAAAATGAGGGACCTGAAAATTCTGGCTATAACCGACAAGCCTCCGCTGGGTTATTTTGAGCCTATTCACAATCAAATTAAAACTACGCGACAGGAATATGATGAGGTCTTTATTCAAAATCTGGGGGAAACATTCGGGGCTGCAATTGTAACAATACCGCAGCAGGAACTGTTTGACAGGATTAAAGGGGCAAATGATAAGAAAGCGGAAGAAATTGCAAAAAAATGGATTGACAGCGCCCTGGCATTACGGGGAACAAATGAATCTGAAGTTAAAAAGTCTGCAAGGTTATACGTTGCAATGAAGGAACTGATGGAAACGTATGAATGCAACGCTATAACTACAGAAGGTTTCGGCTGGCCGCCGATCGGTTTCCAAAAAGCAGTTGAGCTGGGATTGCCTTCCCAAGGTATGCCTACGACACAGTTCTGTACCGATGGCATAGCAGCAGCTTCCGAAACCCTGATAGACTGCCTTATTGTTCAGCAAATGGGATTATATCTTAACGGCAGTGCAGGCCTGCTGGGGGATTATTCAATAGATCCTTTTATTGATACGGCCATAGTTGCCCATTGCGAAGGTACACTTGCACCTTTCGGAGACGGAAGAAGATCTCCTTATACGATCAGGAACTTACCATTTAACGAGGAATATACAGGCGGTGCCTGCGCGCAGATATATCATCCTATCAATGAAACTGTAACAGCAGCAAAAATAAGCATATATCAGAAAAAGATAGCTGTTTTCACAGGTGAGACTGTTTCCGGCGAAGACCTTTTCCAGTATTGGGATGAGATGCTGGGCAGGAGCAAGGTTGCGATCAAAACCGATGCAAAAACATTGCTTGAAAATGTCAGATGGGATTATTTCGGGCATCACAGGGTTGTGCTCTTTGGGGATCACCGGCAGCAGTTCATAAATATAGCAAGGTTGATCGGATATGATGTGGTCGAGGAAGACAAGTGAAATACCATATTTAATTCAATGAACGCTTGAGCAAATGTTACTGTCCAGAGGGTAGTCAAAAAATATTGAAATCAGTGAACAAAAAGTGGGAACCGGAAATCGGTTCCTTTTTTAACGGAGTTTTAGCATATTAAAATATTTTTAAAAATTTAAATAAAAAAGCAAGAGTCCACATATTCGATGTCGGATATAAGAGTTGAAAAACTTTTTTGGGGAGAATGTGGATGGAATTTCGTACAAGACCTAATATATGGCGAAGACGACAAAGCTACTTTGATAACCGCGAAAAATACGACTTTTGGAGTCAACATACGAACGTATTCGAACGAAAAAAATGTGATGTGGTATTTTATGTATATTTAACCGTGAAATA
>CAZANH010000354.1:0-2945 GCA_964486515.1 uncultured Eubacteriales bacterium | reverse complement strand
CTACTTTCATTTCATCAACTCCATTATGTATATCGGTAATTCGTGTTTTGGTATTTCCTTTATTTTATGAATATTACTAGTAATTTTATAAATTATATCTTCAGACTTACACTCTATGCATTCATCTGCAATAACTTTAAATCTACCTACAAAGTAAACTTGTATGATGCATTTATACTCAAACCACTCTACCAAGTAATACTTTCCAACTTCAAACATTTAACTCATCTCCAGAATCCTTAAAGGCATTTCCTCTTTCTTTATCTCTTTTAAATTCTCCATCTCCCATTTGGGAAAAAATATAACTAACTTCCCGTTTTGAAATCCTCCATCTGGACATTCATCATAATAAACATAAAAGGTTGGTCGATACCCTATCTCTCCTGTATCTTCTTCTCCAATATACCTACCAATAACTGTGAATCCTAAAAATTCAAACTCATAAAAATGTCCTCTCTTCATTCTATCTCCTCCAATATGTATATCGGTATTTCGTAATCTTCTAACTCTCTTATTATGTCTCTAGAGATTGCGTTCCAATACTTCCCATCTCCTATATTTCTATCATGCCAACCACCAAACTGCACTTCAAAAACAATCCGCCCTATATGACTACACTCTTGTACACATTTCCCACAGGCAATTTTAGGATAATCAAGATGTGTTGAATTAGTTCTAAATAAATAATACTTTCCTACTTCTACTTTCATGTTGAACACTCCAAGATTGCAATAGGGAGTTCACTTTTTGTTAGTTTCTTTGAATCTAATATTAATTCTAAAGCAATATACACTTCTTCTCCTGTACTATCCATTAATTTATCATTGTCGGCTAATACTAATGCCTCCATTTCCTTATCAGGAGTTAAACCTTTAACTTGAACTATAATAGAATAATACCTTTGTTCATAAGGATAAGTCATATTTAATTTATAATATTCTCCAATTTTGTATTTCATATTATGTCCTCCATTATAGGTAACCTTTATATATGACCTTCTATTGCTATGCTTTCCTGTGATTCCGCCACTTTCCAGCCGACCTCTCTCCTTACATTTCGGAAAGCCTGAACACCCTCTACTCCTTATAACGTACACCGTATTCCTTAATAAAAAATTTATATATAATATATAGACCTAGTACATTATGCTTATACTCTATGTGTCCTGTGTATGTGAGTCTTAGTGACGTTTCTGAGTGGAAACGGAATACCCCCCCTCCTTCGAGAGAGAAAAATCCCAACGGGAGAGAAATGGGTTCGGAATACCCCCATCTCCTCTCTCCTTAGAAGCAATGTCTCCACTCCTGTTGGCGGAAAGTGTGGGAATTGCAGGACTACGACCATACAACTACCTCATCATACTCTATGAAAGTGTGATATGGATATTCAGTTTGCTTAATATATCTTTTATGTCTAATAACTTGAGCAATCTGTTTGTTTTTAATCAATGCCTCTTTTCTAAGAGCCTCTATTTTTGCCCATAGTTTAGGATTAGAGTGTTCCAGATAGCCATATTCATTTTTAATGAGATTATCAAAGTCATATACATAACTTCTAGGGTATGCTGAACTTCCAATACGAGGAACTGCTATAACATAGTTCGTATCCCTATGAAAGTGTTTCCACTCATATCCAAAAGGGCTATTTTTTACGTTATTTGGTATCTCTGCAATTGGAATAAACCCTCTATTGTTCCTTTTGCTCATTGTCTTTGAACGACTTAAATGCCATTCGATAGGGTTATTTCGTTTCCATCTTTTTGCTATTTCCTTTGCTTTTTCTGGGTTATCTTTTCTCCACTTATTTGCTTTTTCTGGATTATTCTTAGCCCATTCATTATTCTTCTGTCTCTTATACTCCTTTCTATACTCCTCTTGACACTCCTTACATCTAATTGCTCGATTCCCTGCCTCAAATTCTTTATTACAAACTATACATCTCTTTTCCATATTTTTACCTCAATTTTTTTGTCAATGATTTTCCCTGTTACCCTGTTTCTCTCTCGCTATCTAATATCTCTATAGCAATCTCACCCATTGTGGATTCAAAGATATTCCTCGTACTACACCACTCCTCTTTAATCATACCCTTTTCTCGATAGGGGTACAGAATTAAGACCTCATACCATACTCCATCAATCATATCTGCTTTCTTCTCTATTCTAAAGTATATCCATTCTTCTTCTTCTGCATATGCTGAAAGGTTTTTTGTCTTATATACCATTCCTATATTTAATTCCATTAAGATTCCTCCAATAAGGTAATTGCTAATTCATGTTCTTCAATCTTCTTTATTATTTCTGTTGGTTGAATCCATGTATCTCTACCTGTCCAATCTGCATGATCTGGTAGGATAATATCTTTTATAAAATACATCTTATAATAAGTACCATCAAAGTCTATAAATCTAACAATCGCTTTATGATAACCCCCATATTTTATAAGATAGTATCCTCCAACTTTCATTCTCATTAAGATACCTCCAATAAGGTAATTGCTAATTCATGTTCTGGTATTTCTTTTTCCTCTATAATCTTTCCTACCCATAAAAATATAGTTTTACCTGTATAGTTAACACTTGAGTGTTTATCACTATCATAATAAAAATAAAATTTGTTGTCTCCTAAATATTTTACAATACATGTATTTGCACGGATCCCATAATCCACTTTAATCTTATACACTTTATTAATCTCCATTTCTATCCCTGCCTGACTTTAATTTTTTCCTGCTGTCTTACCATTAGTTTGTTATTCTCGTTGATTGTGGCTTATCCTATGCATTCCTGAAAGAAAAAATAAGGGATTATTCTCCCTTAATCTTAATTACCTTTGCATATGGGCAAGATTCCTCAACTTCTTCAATATCCTTTCCATTTGATTGTAAGCAAATAATTAAGGGCTTACTAAATGTTTTGGGAAAGGAATCATATCCATCAGAAAGATG
>CAZANH010000353.1:0-3141 GCA_964486515.1 uncultured Eubacteriales bacterium | reverse complement strand
ATTATAACCCACAAACCACTCATTGTAAATATTTTGTTGGGTATTAGTTAATTTGTTGTATTTATCTGATCAATTTGTTTTCCATCAACTACTGTTTTTATCCCTTTAAGGCTACCATATAAAACATCTATACTATATTCATATATATTTTTTTCTTTATTAAATTTCTGATTGAATACGCCCCAGGCCTTTTCACAGCTGAAAAAGCAATGGAAATTTTCCCTGTTTATTACCGGATGGAATTCTATAACTTTTTTCACAAGATCATATTTGTATCCGCTTAAAGCAATCAACAAAGACCAACTTGCCATAGACCTAACGTAATGATTCCCAGCCTCTATTTCATTCCATGGGTTCCTTCTTATCCCATCCTGCCTATCTCTTACGGCTTTAACTATTGTCAGGCCTTCATCAATGAAGCCTTCGTATATAAGGTGGGACGCCACCTGGTATTCAATGCCTGTCCAAACTTCATCCGAATACACAAAAGGAAGCTTTGGTCTTCCACCTTTCGGCCATGAGCATAATAACAACCCCTTTTCGTTATTTAAAACGAATGCTCTTTGTACATTGTGATGATTCGTAAAATCGTTTAAAAAATTATACTTGAAAATAGACAAAAGTGCTTTATTTACATGTTCTTCAGGTAAAATATAACCTAATCCCGCAATGTGTGAGTTCAACTGTCCCAAAAGCTGATCGGAAAGGCATCCCTTCCCATACTGGTATTTATATTTATCCACATCGTTTATAACCTGAATATAATATTCCTCGTCCCATAACATATCATCCATCTTAGCTGAACCGGTTTCCAATGCTTTAGCATATTTATCTGCACTATCAAAATCCCCCATAGCAGCAGCCATTTCTTTGCCAGCTTTCAATGCACCGAAAAACATTGAATTAACCAAGCTGTTGGGGCCATAAAATTCAATATCATATGTATTGTGCTGCTGGCTGTCCAGAACATAATCTCCGTCCGAATCCCAGTATGTGAATGCAAAATCCAGTGCTTTTTTTGCATTAGGCCATACGGAACCAAGAAAATCATTATCACCGCTTAACTTCCAATCTCTGTACAACCTTATCAGGCAGCCAAGCTGGCCATCCGCCGCCGGAGGATGGTTATAAGACGGCTTGTCAAAAACTCTCATCGTTCTAAATTCCATTTTACCATTATCTTCTGTTTCCACATTAAACTCAGTAATACGCATATCCCTTTCCAGGGCAGGAAATAAAAATGCCAGGGTTTGTTCATAATTCCATACATGAGTACAATTACCTTCACAGAATCCTCTTTTTTCAAAACAGCCTTCGTATCCAAAGAATTTACCATTTTTTGTCCTGAAACAGGTAGTACTTCTTATAACACTAATATTACTTGCTGCTGCATCTATTACATAATACGGAAGTGTGCTTTTGAATAATGCATCGTGAAACTTGTATGTATCATCATATAGTCTTTCAAAGTTTCCAATTACATACTCAGCAGCATTCCATGAACTGTTAAATAAATTTACATAATAATTTTGCGTAATATTACACTCGCTGTCTGTACTACAGCAGTCCTGATTCCAGTCATTGACTCTGTTCGGAAAATACCATGAAAGAATAAATCTTGTTTTTTTCTCCTCATTGCCATTCAAAGTATGACAAGTTCCCAAACTTCCGGTTTTGTTACTTGCCTCCCGTTCAATACTGCACTCAGGTTCCAGTTTTCCATCCGTACAAAAATCATCCCACATGTCATGGATCCCGTCCCACCAAGGTCCCATTTTCCAATTCGGTTTTGCAAATACATTTTTCGCCGTGGTGACAAGCGACATATCTCCATATTTCAAGTGGTTTTTCGGAAGAATTTCAGATTTCATATACAGACCCGAAAAACCATTTCCTGTCTCGAATATATTTACATTTCCCTTGGTAAAGTCCCCCTTTAGGCGTCTTGCGTCGGTATACCCGTTAAATCCAACAGCATTTGTTATTGAACCTGCTATGGACACATCCACACTATTGCAGGTTAGGTTTTTTACTTTATACGTGAAAACTACACACGGAATGCTTGAGTCATCGGGATTCAGAGGTATTAAAGGGGTGAATGCTTCCAGTGTTACCTCTACCGGCATCTCCTCATCTTTTAGAGTAACCCATACAACAGGATATTCTCCCCTCATCTCTGACTTGGAAAATCTAGGTAGACCTGCCACATCTACAGAGTTAAAAGCATTGGATTTGGAAAAAGGCGGATATGGGACATTGAGTTTTGCTTCAAGAACTTTTGCTATTGGTTTTTCACCTTTTTCCTGCGCCCAAATTGAAAAAAAGGTATATGGGAGCGTATTTCCTTTTCCCGGTCTGTTGAATATCTCCCAATCTCTTAACTCTCCTCTGGAACCAACGGAAATATTCCCTGCCCCGATACCTCCAAGCAAAAAGGCAGCTTCTTTTGCCGTATTATCAAATACCCTCTGGTTACCAATCTTATATAATTCTTCTTTGTTAAAAACAACGTCTTTCAAAAAGTATCACCTCATGATTTTTCCCTTTAGTGTTGATATTAAACATTCATCAATATTGAGACTATATAATTTTTTATTTTGAAAACACTTCTTTAATTGCCTCAAGATATTTCATGCCATATACAGTATCCGGTTCGAGATAACTTCCTTCAGTCCACTCGTTCCATGCATTTAAAATAAAAATTTTTGGTTCTGAATTTCTCCTGTCAAGGAATGTCTTTACCTGCTTTAACGCCTTTTTAAACTCATCAGGAGTATTACCGTCAAGTATGGGCATAAACGGATATCCAAGATTATCATAAGCGTCAGACTGTATTGTCCTCGGACTGGGATCCCATCCCACAGTTACGTTGGGGAAATATGGCATACTATACAACTCTGTAAACCTTTCGTAATTTTTAACCGCTTGCTCTCTGCACCAAGCATAACTCGTATTGGGGAAATTCACCAACGGAACATGATGTATCCAGACATAGGAGGTGACACTATCAAATCCAAGCATTTCAAGCATTTCGTTTGGATTTGTTATTTTTTTCTCCCCTGGCAGTATCTGAACTCCCCATATAACAGCATTCAAATGCAGCTCACCAAGTCCGGCTGTTCTGACTCTGGTACGAAAGTC
>CAZANH010000352.1:0-3084 GCA_964486515.1 uncultured Eubacteriales bacterium | reverse complement strand
ATCATATAATGTGCTCGAAAAAGAATATAGTGAGTATTTTGGTTTTACAGAAGATGAGGTTAAATATGCTGTAGAAAAAAGTGGTGTTAAGCACAGCATGGAGGAGATACAGGCATGGTATAATGGGTATAATTTTGGTGGAACAATGCCGATTTATAATACATGGTCAATTATGAATGTTTGTACATTTCCTGATAGAATGTTAAGGGCATATTGGGTGAACACTTCATCTGATGGTGCTCTTGGAACGATATTAAATAATTTACCCATCTCATCAAAGGAAATACTGTATGAACTTGCAGAAGGAAAAACATTTGAACTGCCGTTAAAAGATGATGTAACCTATGAGAATTTGAAAGTGCAAGCGGATGTTTTGTGGAGCTTTTTATTATATGCGGGATATTTAACTGCAAAAGATGAAAAAGAAGACAGTGCTACTTTTTTTGTTCCTAATTATGAAGTGAAAAAAGCTCTGGTTCAGACAATGGAAAGGTGGATAATAGATACAACAGGAGGAACAGAAGAAGTAAATATTATGATTAATGCAATGCTTATGGGTGATATTGAATTATTTGACGATAAATTATCTAATTTTGTATTAAACAGTTTTTCTTATTTTGACATCGCTGATAAACAGCCTGAAATAGTATACCATGCTTTTGTTTTAGGACTTTTAGCTCATATTCAGAGTAATTATTATTATAGTTCTAATCCTATTACAGGAAGAGGAAGAGCAGATGTTTTAATAATGCCTAAAGTAGGTGAATTAGCTACTAATGCAGTAATTTTAGAATTTAAGAAAACAAAAGATATTAAGAAGTTAGAAGCTGCATCAGAAGAAGGCTTGAAACAAATAAAAGAAAAGAAATATATAAGTGAAGCTCTGAAAAGAGGAGCCAAGGATATTTATATTTATGGTGTTGGATTTTGTGGGAGAAGGATAAAGGTAGAAATGGAGAAAGATTACATAGGATAGTGATAAATTTATATGGAGTTATGTTTAAAAAAAGTATATAAAGTATAGTTAAAGATTATTACCAACTCACAAATATACAAAAAATCCTATAGCCAAGTTTTAGTAAAACAAAAGACAAAGCTCGGAAGCAATTTTTAACAGGCAATGAAGAGAATTATAAACGTGATGTAGAATTTCTCAAAAGTATGCAAAACTATTTATTCTCTTTTGATACTTCCATACTATTTTTTATTACCATAGACATAGTCGTTATAAGCATTGATGTCAAGCAAGTTCTCTATTACTACCTTTTCTTTTTCAATCAGACCTGTATCATTAAGCAGCTGATCAAGCTTCTTTATGATTTCCTTCTTTATGATTTCCTTTCTTCCAGCGATATTATATTGTATAAATTTAATCAGTTCCACCCGGTCACTTTCTTCCAGCTTGGAAAGTGTCTCAACCAGCAGTTTAGCCTGTAATTCAAGTATGTTCCCCATCTGCCAGGAATAGCTTTCTGCAAGAGCTGCGTCAAGGCCCTTCCTGTTTATCATCAATGCATTCAGGGCTTGTACATCTCCTTTCTTTGAACGCTCCGCAAACCAGTCCATTATAAGAAAACAATCTTCAGTACTTATACTATACAGCTTTGACCAGTTAACACCCTCCAGGGATTGTATCACTTCTTTAATAGCCTCCGGGTCTTCAAGCAATGACTTCATATTCCAGTATTTGTGCCTGAGGGTCTGCTCCAAATCCTTTTCATCATACTGAAAAAAATTCCAGCCTCCGTCAAGAAGTTCCTGTGATATCGCTTTAAGTTCCCTTATTTCTACGCTTCCCGGAAAACCTTTCAATATGGATTTTACTTTAAGCAAATTATCTTTTTCTTCCATACAAAGCATAAGATATGCGGAAAAACCGTCCCTGTTTTTGTCCTGTTTATTTATTGCGGGCCCTGATATGTAACTGCCAATCCCCAAGAGATCCCTGAAAGAATACAGTGAATTTGCATTCCCTATAAGAAGTACCGGGTATTTTTCTTCCACTGCCTTTTCATATAGCCAATCTCTGTCAAGTTTATCTGCTGCATCAACATCAACCCAAAGGCATACCTTTTTATCTATTGCATCCACTGCCTTTTCAAACTCCTGTTGGTCATGCACCCTGTATATGCTGAAGTCAGTACCCCAGCAGCTGACCACCTTCTTTAATTCCAGCTGCTGGTTCCCCGGTGACCTGAGATATACACAATCGCACAATCTGTTAAGATTTTCTTTCCAATAATCTTCCAAACTGTCTTTGTACCAATCGGCACTTTTTTTGTCAAAACTTACCGAATGGAGCGCAGGCGGATAGCTTCCCTTGAGAAATCCCTCAATCAAGAACATTGCTTCAATACCAACAGTGGAATACCTTTCCTCTATGGGAAAGTATGAACTTAAAACGGATACAACCCTTGCACAGGGTTCATCTGAATCCACATGCTTTACAAGTTCTTGTACATCACCTAATCTTATCCATCCCTCAGGTGAAATTAAAACTGTATAAATTTTGCCAGGGTTCTGTTTAAGTAATTCCAGAAACTCCATGGGTGAAACACTGTTATAATCTATTTCCGAAATAAATTCGATTTCAATCTCATCTGACCTTGTTTGTAAAGCCGTTTCATCCTGCTTTGAACTTCCCTGGATATCAGACTCACTTACATAATTATTATCCTCAGTCAATGTCTGGTTTTCCTTTCCTGTTCCATTCCGCTGTAAACAGCTGCAGGAAAATACAATAATAAATACCAATATCAAGGCAATTACCCTGCCTGAATTCATAATACCACTTCCTCATTCAATTAAATACAAACTGCCAAAACAGTAAATATTCTTTTCCAATCCAATGAATGCATAAATACTCTTTACTATTAGACGTTTAAACATACACATAGTTCCATCCTGCAACTCACATTATTGTTTGCATAATATAATGTATATTTTCTGTAAAAATTAAGATTAACTGTTCTTCAACTCCACTCTTTCTAATAAATTACTCATAACAAAATCACTATTCATCGCTATATAAACAATATCAAAAGTATCTTTAAATCTTTTTACCAGAACTTTACTAAACAACAC
>CAZANH010000351.1:0-24012 GCA_964486515.1 uncultured Eubacteriales bacterium | reverse complement strand
ACAGGCAGATGCCCATTGGTTCATCTGAAGGACATGAGAGCCGATGACAGGAGTTTTGCTGAAATAGGCGAGGGAATAATCGATATTAGATCAATTATTGAAGTTTCAGAAAAAGGCGGCACGGAGTGGATTGTGGTAGAGCAGGATACTTGCAGGCGCCCAAGCCTTGAAAGTGCAAAAATCAGTATTAAAAATATAATGAAAATGTGAAAGGATGTGTTTTAATAATGAAACTTGGATTTTTAACAGTATGTCTTGGGAATATGACGCTTGAAGAAAAAGCAAAGTGGGCAGGTGAAAACGGGTTTGAGGCATTGGAAATTGCATGCTGGCCCAAATCCAATGACAGGGATTACTCGGCAAGCGATATTGACGTTGATTCACTCACACAAGAAGAGGCAGACAGGATAAAGGCATTTATGAAAAAATACGGGCTTATAATATCTTCACTGGCGTATTATGACAATAACCTTGATAGAGATACTGAAAAAAGAGGACTGGTGAACAAGCATGTAAAAAAGGTAATCGATGCTGCTATAATGCTTGAAACACCTTATGTTGGAACATTCATAGGAAAGAATTCGGATTTGAGCGTAAAGGATAATTTTGACGAATTCGAAAAGGTATTCGGGGAACTGGTTGGTTATGCCGAGGAAAAGGGCATAAAACTTATGATTGAGAATTGTGACATGAGAGGGTGGCAAAAGCCTGGAGAGCCTGGAACCATTTCCTACAGTCCGGAACTTTGGGAGGAAATGTTTAGGAGAGTTTCCAGCAAGAGCTTTGGTCTTAACTATGACCCTTCTCATCTTGTACTTATGCTGATGGATTATATGTCACCGGTTATGCAGTTTAAGGACAGGATATTCCATGTACATGCAAAGGACGGAAAGATATTGAGAGATATGCTTGAGCGCTACGGTGTATTTGACAGGCAGCTGGGGGAACCGAATGAATGGGGTTACAGACAGGCAAAAATGCCCGGGCTTGGAGAAGTTGACTGGAAGAAGTTCATAAAGGCTCTCAAAAAAGTCGGATACGACTATGTTGTGAGCATTGAACATGAAGACAGGGAATATGAAGGGAGTGAACAGAAAGTAAAGGAAGGCCTTCTCATAGCCAAAAAGAGTATTGAGAAATTCCTTTAATTAAGCATATCAACTTCAATATAAATATGCATCAGTATGGATATCTGAATATTCACTTGCAGGCTTGATTCAATGTGTAATTTACCACCTATCCTTTTTCTGATTCAGTTATCGCAGTTAAAATTGAAATCAGTGCTGCTTTTTGTGCTGCGATCAGTGAATAAACAGGTATTCCTGCTGAGCCCGCCTTAATATTACGCTGTGATATTTTTTTATTGATATGTACGTTAATAATTAATATACTTAAAACAAGTATCCCGATATCCTTGCCGCACCATTTGAAATATTTGTATTTTTCCAAATATTCTATTGCGTCTACTACATCAAAAACCATCTTCTTTGTATGCATGTCCGTGTATATTCCCATATCAACATCGGGAAACATGTCATTGGTTATTTGAGAATCCGGTTCATATGTAGCGTCATTTATTTGAGTTTCCATATCTATAAGTGTAAGGATACCCAAAGTATTATAATTTAAAGGATTTATTTTTATTCCGTTCCTTTTTAGTTCTGCATATAATTTCCTGCATTTTTCAATAGATATTTCAGGATTTTCCGTTTGTAAAGATAAAATATATGAAAGCATACTTAAATTTTCGGTATTTTTGAAACCTTTTTTTTGAAGCATATTAAATATATTTTCTATCCTGCTGACAAGAAGGTCGGTATCATCTTCTTCGGATGATAGTAATACGGAAAATGAATAGTCTTTTTTTGAAACAGATCTGATACTGCCGGTTCTCATTTTCCTGTAAATGCGTATTACCCTGTTAACCTGTTCAACCAGAAAATCCTCAGGGCAGCTCAAAATTAATGATTGGACTGCTATAGCAAGAGAACAGCCTTTTTTGAAACCTGCTTTTTTTAATTCATTTTCATATTTTAATAATAAATCAAAGCTTTTTTCAGGTTCGGAATTAAATTTTGCATTTATAAGTACGGCAGTGGAAAAACGAAGAGTTGATCTGTAACATGAAAAAATACCGGTATTTTTCCTTATATATTCAAACATATGAGTGATTCCCACTAAATCCGGTTTTTTGCTTTCTACTGCAAAAAGACATGCTGCATATACGATATCCTTATTGTATATTCTCCTCTTGTATCTTGATTTAAGCGTATTATAGTTTTCAATGCATAAATCCAGTTTTTGTTTCAAAGCTTCATCCAATTGTTTTATTCACCTCTATGTATTTAGGAACGGTGTTATTATTCTGCCATTCCTTAGATTTTATTGTCCGTAATAGGCATTACTGCCATGCTTTCTTAAATAATGCTTGTCCAGGAGCTGTGGCTTTATGGGTTGTGCCGAATTATTCAGAAGAATAGTATTGAACGCCAGCATCGCGATATATTCGAGATAAACGGAATTATGGACAGCATCTAATGCATCCCTTCCCCATGTAAAAGGACCATGGTTGTTCACAAGGACACCGGGAATATCATTTGGGTTTCTATCCGCAAAGGTTTCAACAATTAATTTTCCGGTTTCTTCCTCATATTTTCCATTTATCTCATTATCAGTCATTCTGCGTGTACAGGGAATGTCACCATAAAAATAATCTGCATGTGTTGTACCGAAAACAGGAATGGATTTGCCTGCCTGAGCAAAGCTTGTTGCCCATTGTGAATGTGTATGTACGACTGCATTTATTCCGTTAAAGTTTTTGTATAGAACGAGATGAGTAGGGGTATCGGAAGAAGGTTTCAACTTTCCCTCTATCGTTTTTCCATTGAGGTCTACAATTACCATATTGTCCTTTTGCAGTTCATCATAGGGCACACCGCTTGGTTTTATGATTACCAATCCCCTTTTACGGTCTATTGCACTTACATTGCCCCATGTGAATATCACAAGTTTTTGCTTTACAAGTTCAAGGTTTGCTTTTAAAACAATGTCCTTAAGATGTTCCAACATTTTATTAAACCTGGCCTCCTTCGATTTCTTCAATTTTTGACCTGATTTCATCCTCTGTTACAGTACTCAGGAATGAAAGTTTATAATTTAATGACTTACGCATATATTCAAGAGCTTTTTCTTTTTCACCTTTTTTATAAAGAGTAAGGCCATAGTTGAAATATGCTTCTGGAAATTCAGGGTTGTCTGGTATGAGTTTTTCAAATATTTCAAGTGCTTTATCATATTCCCCTCTTAAATAGTATGTCTGGCCAAGGTTGTCAAGTATTATGCTGTTTGAGTTGTTATAATCATAGGCCTTCAGATTGAATTCAAGTGCTCTGTCCATGTCCCCGTCAAGTATAAGAAAATAGCCGAGGCTGCCATAGACTGTTGAATTTTCAAATTCTTCAATTACATTTTCAAGTATTTCTATTGCATCCTTAAGCCTGTCCTGTTTCCACAATACAAGTGCAAGGTTTGATTTGGCATACATTTTATTGTCTTTTGAAATTTTTGAGTTGATCTGTTTCTCAAGTATTTTTTTTGCTTCAGTTAAATTGCCTGACTTAAGCAGAAGATAGGCATATGAAGTAACTGTCCTTGGCTTTGCTTTGTTGCTTTTATAGGCTTTTGCAAACCAATTTACAGCATTTTTTGCGTTTCCTTTTGAATAATTAATCGTTCCTATAAATGAAAAAAGCCTGGCCCTGTTTTTATACAATAAAAACATAATATATAAGAATATCCCGATTATACCGGCAATAACGGAGTAGGAAAAAAGTATTATTATACCTGCAACGGGGAGCAGAAAATACAGTATTACATTTTTACTGAATATAAATTTTACAAAACTTATTATAAGCTTAATCATCAAAAACCTCCACATTTTATATGTAAACCAATTATAAATCACAGTGTGAATGTATGCAAGAGTAATTAAAAAAATAACTACATGAAAAACAGAATTTCTGTGACTGTTCAAGTACCCAACATATTTCTTCAATTTGTATATAAAGGAGTACTTGAATAGTCACGAATTTCTGGTATAATTATTTTTAAAACCGGAGATAAAAAACATGACAAAAGCGACGAACCAAAATAAAACAAATTATAGACGGGTTTATACGGTAGTTATATGGCATGCTTTCTTTTTGGCACTGACAATGTCAATGCTTGATCTGAATACAGTGTTACCATCACTGATTTCGGAACTCACGGAATCAAAAATATTGTTTGGAGTAATGTATTCGGTTATGCTTGGGGCCCCAATGATTTTTAATCTTGTATTCAGCCATTACTTGAAAACATGCCGGTATAAAAAGAAATTTCTAATGTTGGGAATTTATTTAAGATCATTGTCATTCTTGGGTATGGCCGTTTTTACATACCTTTTCGGTCTGAAAAATCCTATTATGACAATTAACAGCTTCTTTTTCTGGGTTTTTATTTTTTCTATAAGCGGAGGTTTTGCAGGTATAGCTTATGCTGATATTATTGCTAAAACAGTTGCAGGTAAAAAAAGAACGGAACTTTTTGCAATAAAGCAGTTTTTTAGCAGTATTGCAGCTTTTTTGGGAGGCCTGGTTATCACAAAAATATTTAATATAAGCGGCATGGGATTTCCTGTAAACTATTCCATCACCCTGTCAATTGGTTTTGTAGGACTTTCTATAGCATCTCTGGGTTATTACTTTATCAAGGAACCACCATCAGAAAAACTTCCGATTGGAAAAGAGAGTTTTAAGGATTACTTAAAAAAAGTTCCTCAATTTTTAAAAAATGATATAAATTTTAGGCGTTATATCCTCATAATAAATCTGGAAAGCTTTGGAGCAATGATTATGCCTTTTTACATGGTATTTGCCAGAGATACCTTCAGTATAAGTAGTTCATATATAGGAAAATATTTAATATTTCAGGTGATTGGTACCATATTTTCAAATTTAGTATGGGGATATCTTGCGAGAAAATTTGATTCAAGAGTTATTGTAAGAGTCTGTATTTTCATAGGTGCTTTGATACCGCTTGTTTCTATAGGGCTTTCGATGATAGGGCCTGATTACTATGCAATTGTATTCCTGCTTGCTGGGTTTGCGGTTAGTGGAAAAGCAATAAGTTTTGAACCGTATCTACTGGATATCGCTCCTGATGAACACAGGACTGAGTATCTGGGAATACGTGGTACCCTGAACATTTTTGTTATAGTGCTTCCTGTTCTGGGTGGTTTATTTATCAGTACCTTTGGATATTACTTTACCTTTAGTGTTGTGTCAATCGTATTATTAACTGCAGGCATAATACTGAAAAAATGATTGGTGCCGGTATTTTTTTGATTAGGCACTGTAAATACAGGAGGAGTAAACATGTTAATACCATTAGTATTACTTGTATTTTATGTACAATACAGGATGAAATCAACCCTTGGCAATTACAGCAGGGTTTTTAACTCGAGGAACATTACAGGTGCTGATGTGACAAGGCAGCGATTTGACAAAAATAGGCTGTTTGTGAAGCAAATATAAGATCAAATCATTGTTTGAGTTGAATGCATTCCTTTTATATTTTTAAGCATTCAACGAGTTTGATTTGACATGTAAGACTTAACTTACAGCCGCTTGAACTTGTAGCGTTCATTTCAGGAAAATATTCTTCGAGCTAAGAGGGGGCAGTGAATAGTAACATTTTATCACCATGACACTAAATAAATTAGCTTAAATTGTTGACAAATACGCTAAAATATATTATAATATAGCTAAAATATTTATTTAATCACAGTAATAATAGCTTACAATATAAAAGTAAAATAGCTATTATTACCGTAGTACTAAGGGAGTTGATAATATGAAAGCTACTGCTACAGAGGTAAAGAACAACCTTGGTAAATATCTGAAAATATCAGAGAACGAAGATGTCATTATTACCAAAAATGGTAAGGAAATCGTATGCCTGTCGAAGTATGATCCTGACGCAAAGAACAAATACCTTATTTGCGAATCATCATCAGTGTATTCATCAGGGCCTCTCATCAGAGGGACATATGAGGAATACACCCGCCTTGTTGAAGACAGCAAGAACAGATACGAATACATAAACGGTGTCATATACCTTCTTGCTTCGCCGACACATAATCACCAGCTTGTATCTTCGCAGATTCATGTTGCATTTTTTAACTGGTTTAAGGGCAAAAAATGCAAACCGTTTTATGCGCCATATGATGTCAATATACCTATAGCGGAAGAGAAAAATACCGTGCAGCCTGATATATTGGTTATATGTGATGATGAAAATGTCAATGAAAAAGGAAGATATTACGGTATCCCGTCCCTTGTGGTTGAAGTGCTTTCGCCGTCCACCAGAAACAAGGACATGGTCGCAAAGCTTGAGCTTTATATGAAAGGTGGAATTGGTGAATTCTGGATTGTGGATCCAGAAAACAGAGAGGTGTTTGTATACACATTCAAGGATAAGAGTATCGAAAGGGTACGAGCATACAAAGATGAGGATATGGTACAATCCGGTTTTTTCAAAGGCCTAAACGTAAAGCTTGAAGATATTTTTGAGCAGTCTTAACACTATTATATATCTGGGTGTATCCGTTCTTTATAGTAAAATGGTTTAATAGGCTCAAAGCAGACAGGATGCGCATGATATAGCAGCAGGCACAATCCCGGCGGTGTAGGTTTTCAATCGATAGACCGGGTACCTAGCAGGTATAACCCTGCTAGGAGGGTAGAGTGGCACTACCTAAGGATTCATTGCTGAAGGCAGGTCGGAAACGGAACAACTGGAGTTTTAAACTCCTCTGCTGGAGATAGTAACCACCGAACTTCCACAGGGAAGCTCTTCAATTCATTGAAGAGAGGATGTCACATTGATAACCTGAGTCTGTCAAAGCTATGGACCGATTATTTCCTTCAATAAAAGCTTTTTTGTGAAACCGTCTCTCTCTTGAGTCTTTTCAAGCCTTATCAGCTCAAACTCCTCAAACGATATTCTTTTGCTTACAGCCAATCTTTTGCTTTCACCCAATGTCTGGTTAAACAGCTACATCTCCTCTTATTTTTCTGTTTTTGACTATCAATTTTTCCGGAATATTACCGTATTTTATTACTGCATTTCTGAATGCATTAAGATTATTTTCAGGATAACTCAAGCCGTGGCCCAATCCTATAATATATCCTCCTCCGTATCCCATTTTTGCAATTTTATCTTTAACCTCATTATCAATTTCTTCTTCAGTTCCCGTATCTAAGACACGTGAACTTATTACACTGTGAAAACTCAGATCTTTTCCATAAAGCCTTTTTATTTTTTCAACATCATTGCATTCAGGCTGCAGAGGATTTAATATATCAAGTCCCATTTCAATGAGATCCGGTATGATTTCTTCTATATGGCCATCCGTATGTTGTAATATTAATCCGCCTTTCTTTTTTGCAGCATTATAAAGTTTTTCCTGTTCAGGTTTTATAAATTCACGCCATAAATCCGGCCCCATCAATAATGAGCTTTCTCCACCCCAGTCATCACCGTATCTTATTCCATCTACTTCTACTTCTTCAAAAAAACGCTCTGTAATTCGTACTTTAATTTGAGTAATCCTTTTCAAAAGTGTTTTAACTACTTCAGGTTTTTCTAACATCCAGATTAATAAATTATCCATTCCTGTTAAAAGCCATGCTCTTTCAAAAATACCCCAGCCATTATCACCAAAAACCAGTGATTTTGTACGGTCAATATTTTTTAAATTTTCTATTGCATTTTTCATTAAATCTTTTTTTTCGGGATCCGGTAATATATAATCATAAACCTCCTCAATAGTTTTTACAGGATGATTCTTTGGCATACCGGCACCAATCCGTTCTTTCCCGAGTACCCATTCCACACCCCATTCATCTTTCCCTGATTTATCAGGGTATTCAATCAGGTTATGAAATACAACTTCCATTGAGCCATCAAGCATTGGACAGGGCACCCACCCGGGATTGTTTTTGTTAATCGATTTTAGTAAATTTTCTTTTGGATTCATTTTATTATTACCCCCTTGTATTATTTACACGTGTTAAAAATATAGCCAAAAAAAATTAATTGGTTCTTGTTGTCGATTCCCTGATAATCAATTTTGTCTGTAGCGAAACATTTTTTATTTCTTCTCCATTAATCTTTTTTATTAATAATTCCATTAGTTTTTTGCCAAGATTATATTTAGGCATATCAACAGTTGTTAAAGAAGGAGAAATATACCTGCTTACGGCTAAATTATCAAAACCTGCTACCGATATATCATCAGGGATTTTTAAACCTGCTTTGTTAATCGCAGATATTACCGGTAAAGCAAAATAATCATTACCGGAGAATATTGCAGTCGGAAATTTTTCTTTTTTTATCATTTTTAAAGCTGATTTATATACATAAACAATACCGTATCCATTCCAGAATACAATTGAAGGATCATATTTTATACCATATTTATTTAATATATCAATGTAAGCATTAAGCCTGTAATCATGTTCATCCAAACTGCTTAAACTATAAGGTGAAATATAGCCGATTCTCTTATGGCCATTTTTAATTAAATATTCAAATAACGCGAATGCACCATTATAGATTTCAATATTTACCTCTGTTATACTTTTATCTAACCCCTCATATTTTTGATTTCCTATAAATATCAGAGGAAAATTCCTTTCAGCTAAATAATTCAATGTGTTTACATCAATCTTATCGGTGATCCAAATGATGCCATCATACTGACGCTCTAAAATTTTCTCAATGTTGTTTTTCCTGTTACAGTATGAATTAATCATATTTACCGTATAACCTGAATATCTTGCCAGTTCTTCCATTCCAATAACAATTTCAGCATAGTACTGATTTGAAATATCATTACTGATTAATGCTATTTGATTTGTTTTACTGGTTTTAAGACTTCGAGCAACCAAATTAGGGTGATAATCCAACTCATGAACAGCTTTTAAAACCTTTCTTTTTAGTTTATCACTTACAACATTTTTATTATTTATGACATTAGAGACAGTGGCTGGCGATACACCGGCATGCCTTGCCACATCTTCTCTTGAAACAGGCATAAAAAACCTCCATTTATTGTACATACTTAATTAACACGTGTTAATTTTATTATAGAATAAAATGTATGGGTTGTCAAGAAAATATTTTTTAAATAAAATAGTTACATAAAATTACTTCTTTTATATATTTTTGTGTAAATAATGGTTGACATATATATTATGTCATGGTATCATTAATTTATGGAAGTATTTATTTTATTATGTTTAATAAAGAATTGGAAATGTAAACCATGGTATACAGCCACTATCCAATAAAAAAAATGAGAAACTTTATTTTAACTGGCAATAATATAATATAATAAATATAAAATGAGGTGAGTGCTAATGGAACTAAAAAGAGATAAGATTTTTGAACTTATGAAGAAGTACTGTGCAGGTAATTATAACAGGTTTGCCAGGGAATTAAAAATTGATCCTTCTCACCTTTACCGTTTTTTAAATACGGGTGTAGGCGGAGGCAAAAAAATTGTTGGAGCTTTAATGAGATTTTGCAAGGAGAAAAATCTTGAGTTTGAGGAGTACGTAGATATTTAAGTAGAGATATTTAATCAAAGTCAGTAATAATATAACAGTGATAGAATAAAAGGGGGACAGTCTTTGAGACTGCCTTTTTTTATTCTTAAATAGTGAAAGATATTTTCGACCTTTACTCGCAGACAGAAACATGCCTTTTTGGTTGCGGCGGAGGCAGAGGCATGTTATATGGCTTTGGTATACCTATCTGCAAAACAGCTGGCACAATAACTTTCTGGTTTAATTTTAGGGATAAAATAAAGCCCTCTGACCATACCTGTCATTTCGTTTATTAGAGATTTTGTTTCCCCTTTTTTGCCTATATCAATATGGAACTCAAAGGAAACTCCCTTTTTGCCAACAGCCGACTTGATTTTCATTATTCGTCTATTATCAAAAAGACAGGCAAGCTGGAGAGTTGCCGATGTCTCAAGGTATATTTTTTCTCTAAGGTTTTTTACACACCTCATAATTTCATCCTTATGCAAAAATCCGATGGCACCTTTTCCAACACGATGTACATGAATACAGGAAACGAATACTGTCCTCGAACTTACCTGTGAGTCCGTCCCTATGGATATTTTATATGAACTGTTAGTATCTTCCTTTATAAAATCAATTATTCTTTCAAATACCTCATTAAATGTCTGATATCCTTTACCCAGACTTTTAAATATTGTATTTTCGTCAAAATGTCCTATATTAACTATTGCCATATCTTACCTCCGTAAACCTTTACTTTTGTATAACTTTAAAAAAACCCTGCGATTAAAACATCACAGGGCATAAATTCTCTAATTTTAAATAAAACATAACGCTGTCCTTAAAAAAGGCATACCTGAAATGATGCTTCATTAATCTGTAAATAGTATAAATACTATGCGATTTTGTTCCCAAATCTATCATCCTTTCCCAGCGCTTCAATGTATCCCTGAAAACATACTCTCCATTGAATTTTCATTTATTAATACTACCACAACTTTTTTATAAAATCAACAAAAATGAGAAAATGGCATTTAATGGCAGCTTAAACTGGTTACTATTAATGCTAATTGTGTACACAAAAAAAATGTGGTATATTTATTGATGTCAGGATGTAAGTATAAAAAGCGGGAAAGAAATCAAAGGAAAGAAAACAGCATAAAAAGGGAGCGGTTTTTATATGTCTGAGAAAAAAAGAATTGCGGTTATCTTTGGGGGTCAGAGTTCAGAGCATGAAGTTTCCAGGGTATCAGCACAGGCAGTACTTGAAAATATAGATCATAACAGGTATAAACCTGTTATGATAGGGATTACAAAGGATGGAAGGTGGCTTTCATATGATGGCCCCTATAACAGGATAGGCAGCGGTAAATGGCAGGAAATTGCGGAAAAAAGAAAAAATGTCTCATTAGAGTTTTCAGAAAATAAAGTTAATTCACTGAATAAATTTATTAATATTGATATTACTGGTACAAATAAACAACGGCAGGATATTGATGTTATATTTCCTGTACTTCATGGTTGTAATGGTGAAGATGGAACAATACAGGGGATGTTTGAACTTGCCGGTATACCGTATGTCGGGAGCGGTGTTTTAAGCTCTGCATTAAGTATGGATAAAGGTTTTACAAAGATTATCCTAGAAAAGGAAGGACTGCCGCAGGGAAGATATCTGGTGTTTGATGGAAACAGGCTGGAATCTGACAAACAGACTGTGATTTCTGAGATTAGGAATAAACTTGGATTCCCATGCTTTATAAAACCTTGCAATGCAGGTTCTTCCATAGGTATCAGCAAAGTACATGACGAGGGAGAGTTAGAAAAAGCTCTTGAAATTGCAGCAGTTCATGACAGACGTATAATATTGGAAGAGTTTATTGATGCAAGGGAGATTGAATGTGCGGTGCTGGGTAATGATAAACCTGTTGTTTCGACAGTGGGAGAGGTTATTCCATGTAATGAGTTCTACGATTATGAGGCAAAATATGATGATAAAAGCACTTCACAGGTTATAGTACCTGCAGGGTTGCCAAAGGAAACAGCGGGAAAGATACAGGAGTATTCTGAAAGAGCCTTCAAAGCTCTTGGGTGTTCAGGACTTGCCAGGGTTGATTTTTTTGTTCACAGGAAAACGGGTGATATTTTTATTAATGAAATAAATACAATGCCTGGTTTTACAAAAATAAGCATGTATCCTAAACTATGGGAAACAACCGGAATACCATATTCACAGCTTATTGATGAACTTATTGAGCTTGCAGTGGATAGATTTAAAAAAAACAGGAGGAATTCATGGATAAAAGGGCAATAGGGGTTTTTGATTCCGGTTTGGGAGGACTTACGGTACTAAAGGAAATTATGCGCAATTTGCCTTCGGAAAGTGTTGTCTATTTTGGAGACAGCGGCAGAGCACCTTATGGAACAAAATCAAGTAATACCATAAAGAAATTTGTATTTCAGGATATTCGTTTTCTTATGACTTTGGATATAAAGATGATAGTTATGGCATGTAATACGGCAAGTGCGCATGCATATGAAGAAGTCAGAAGTAATTTTGACATACCCTTGGTTGAAGTAGTCAGGCCGGGAGCAGCTGCAGGAGTCCGACAAACAATAAATAATACCATAGGTGTTATAGGAACCGAGGCAACAATAGCAAGTGGAGTATATAACAAGGCTATAAAAAATATAAATGACAATATACGTATTTACACAAAAGCATGCCCCCTTCTTGTAAATCTTGTCGAAGAGGGCTGGTGGAGTAACAAAATTGCTCTTATGGCAGTGCAGGAGTATCTTGGAGATTTAAAAATGAAGGGGATTGATACGCTGATATTGGGATGTACGCATTATCCTTTACTTGAGAATGTTATTGGAAGTGTTATGGGTAAACATGTTAAATTGGTAAGTTCTGCGTGCGAGGCGGCAAATGCTGTAAAAAAACTGATAAATGAAAAACATCTGAATACACCTGAAAAAACAGCCAGATATAGGTATTATACGAGCGACAGCGTAGATAAGTTTTTATCACTTGGCAATAAAATATTCAAAAATAAGCTTGAATTTGCAGAAAAGATTGATATTGAAAAATACTGATGGTTGACAGTATTTATTTGCAGGTATACAATCTATAAAAAAGCACACATAGTAAAGACAACAAAAGGAGGGGCCGAATTGGATAAAAAGGTCATAATTACCGTAAAGGGAAAACAGAATAAGGGATACGAGGATAATAACGTGCTTGAATTTATTACAGAGGGTAATTATTATAAAGAAGGCAATTCATATATTGTAACCTATAAAGAGAGTGAGATGACCGGTATGGACGGAACAACCACGGTCTTTAAACTGGATGATAATATAGTTACGCTTACAAGATATGGTTCGTTTAATTCACAGTTTGTGTTTGAAAAAGGGCAAAAACACCTGTCACATTATGATACTGTTTTTGGTGCATTTACTGTAGGTGTCTATGCCAGAGAGGTAAACGTAAATGTAGATGAAAATGGTGGAGAAATCAAGGTCGGATACCAATTGGACATAGATAACAACAATTCCGGCTTAAATGATTTGCAGATGAATATAAGGGAGCTGGGAAACAAGGGTGGAAAATATAATAGACAATATAAAAGAAGAAATTAGTGAAATTTTGAAAAAGGCTGTTAAAACAGCTTATGAAAAAAAAATTCTTGATAAAATTGATATGGAAGATATGGCTATAGAAATACCAAAAGACAAGGAACATGGTGACTTTTCCAGCAATATGGCATTGCAGCTTTCGGGAAAGTTGAAAAAATCCCCGCGAGAGTTAGCCGGTATACTTATCGAAAGCATGGCATTAAAAAATACAGGTATTGAAAAAGTGGAGTGTGCAGGGCCGGGGTTTATTAATTTTTATATCGGCAATAATTATCTTTATGAAGCTTTAAAATTAATCAAAAGAAAGGGGAATGCATATGGGAAACTTAATATAGGCAAAGGTAAAAAAGTTATGGTTGAATATGTAAGTGCCAATCCGACAGGTCCTCTTCATATGGGTAACGCAAGAGGAGGAGCCCTTGGTGACTGCATTGCGAGTGTTCTAGAAGCAGCAGGGTATGATGTTACAAGGGAATATTACATAAATGATGCAGGAAATCAGATGGAAAAATTTGCGGAATCTTTGGAGATAAGATATATACAACTGCTTAAAGGTGAAAATGCCATAGAATTTCCACAGGATGGATATCATGGTGAGGATATTACAGAATATATGAAAAGCTATATTGAAGAAAATGGGGAAAGTCTCCTTAAGTCAAGCAGTGAGGAGAGAAGAAAGAAACTTGTTGAATATGCTCTTCCCAAAAATCTTAAGAGGATAAAGAAAAGCCTCAATGATTATGGTATAGAATTTGACGTCTGGTTTTCTGAAAAAGCATTATATGACAGCGGTGAAATTGATGAAACACTGAATTATTTGAAATCACAAGACTATACCTATGTCAGTGATGGGGCACTATGGTTTAAGGCATCAGAATTAGGATACAAAAAAGATGAAGTACTTGTAAGAAGCAATGGGCTTCCTACATATTTTATTTCAGATTTGGCATACCACAGGAACAAATATATTAAACGTGGATTTGACAGGGTTATTAATTTGTTGGGAGCGGATCACCTGGGACATGCGGAAAGAATGAAAGCCGGCCTGAAAGCTCTGGGAATAGAGACTGAAAGACTTGATACAGTTATTTTTCAGCTTGTACATCTTTACAGGCATGGTGAAATAACAAGAATGTCAAAAAGGACAGGCAGGTCAATATCCCTTGATGACCTAATTGATGAGGTTGGAAAGGATGCGGCAAGATTCTTTTTTAACACAAGGGCATCGGGCAGCCATCTTGACTTTGATCTTGACATTGCTGTGAGAAAATCAAATGACAATCCTGTTTACTATGTACAATATGCCCATGCTCGTATATGCAGCATGTTTAAACTTCTTAAAGCTGAGGGTATAAAAATACCGGATATAAATGATAATGTAAAACTTGACATGCTTACAAAGGAAGAAGAAATTGACCTTATGCGTAAGCTTGCGGAGTATCCGGAAGAGATAAAACTATCAGTTATAACTCTTGAACCGGCAAGGCTTACAAGATATATAACGGACACGGCAGCTTTATTCCACAGCTTTTATAATTCATGCAGGGTAAAGGGTGAGGAAGAAGATCTTATGGCGGCAAGGCTTGTGCTGGTTGATTGTACACGCATTGTTTTACGTAATGCACTTAAGATATTGAGCATATCGGCACCGGAAAGAATGTAGAAGTGTGCGGAAAAGTTATCCACAAATAAAACAGGCTGTACAGAGTTATTCACAGATTTATCCACATTATCAACAGAAAATGAGTTCACAAAACTAAGGTTTTGTGGAAAGAATGTTAATAAAATTATATAAAAGCATAACACTTAACGAAGGGAGCTGGAATATTATCATGAAATTTATTGTAAGCGGTAAAAATATTGAAATCAGTGATGCTTTAAGGAATAAGGTATTAAAAAAACTTGGTAAGCTTAAAAGATTTTTTAATCCTGATACGGAGGTACATGTTACAATGGCAGTAGAAAAGGACAGGCATATATTGGAAGTTACAGTACCTTTTGAAGGTATAGTACTAAGAGCGGAAGAATCGAGCGATGACATGTATCAATCCATTGACAGGGTAATAGATATACTTGAAAGACAGATAAGAAAATACCGGACAAGGCTGGAAAAAAAACTTCATGAAAGTGCATTCGAACCGGAAAACTTTATGATTGATGAAAATATTGAAGAAGAGAATGAATTCAAGATAGTAAGGTCAAAGAAATTTGCCATAAAGCCTATGAATGTTGAAGAAGCAATACTTCAGATGAATCTTCTGGGACATGAGTTTTTCATGTTTAGTAACGCAGATACGGAGGAAGTAAATGTGGTTTACAGGAGAAAGGACGGAAATTACGGTTTGATTGAACCGGAATACGAGTGAGTTGCTGACGAAGTTGCAGCAAAGCAGTGTAAAACAAGGAGAGCCAAATGGATATTTTAACAGGGCTTAATAGTCCCCAAAAAGAAGCTGTAATGCACAAGGATGGGCCTTTACTGATATTGGCGGGAGCAGGGAGCGGTAAGACAAGAGTACTGACTCATAGGATAGCACACCTTATACAAAGCCATGGGGTTTATCCTTCAAATATAATTGCAATTACTTTTACAAACAAGGCAGCAAGAGAAATGAAGGACAGAGTAATAAAGTTGCTTGGAAATATGTCCCAGGATATATGGATAAGTACATTTCATGCTGCCTGTGTAAGGATGCTGAGGCGTGATGCTGAAAAAATAGGGTTTGGAAGGAACTTTGTGATATATGATACTTCAGATCAGCTTACTGTTGTGAAAGACTGTATAAAAGAACTTGATAAGGATAATAAAAATTTTCCTCCAAAAACAGTTTTAAATTATATAGGAAGGGCAAAAGACGAACTTATAGGGCCGGAAACATACATGGAAGTAAATGGATCGGATTACAGGCTTAAAAATATAGCAGAAATTTACGGCCTTTATCAAAAAAAGCTAAAACAGAATAACGCGGTTGACTTTGATGATATTATAGCGCATACAATAAAGCTTCTTGAAAAAAATCCTCCGGTACTTGATTATTACAGGAAAAAATTCACATATATTCTTGTTGATGAATACCAGGATACAAATACAGCACAATATCATCTCATAAGCCTTCTTGCTCAAAAACACAGAAATCTTTGCGTGGTTGGAGATGATGATCAGTCCGTTTATGGATTCAGGGGAGCAAATATAAGGAATATCCTTGATTTTGAAAAGGAATTCAAGGTCTGCAAGGTTATCAAACTTGAACAGAATTATCGTTCTACACGGACTATACTTGATGCTGCCAATGAAGTAATAAGAAACAATTTTGAAAGAAAAGAAAAACGGTTATGGACAGACAAGGAAACAGGTTGTAAAATTCAGTGTTTTAAAGCTGAAAATGAACATTTCGAAGCTGAATTTATAGCACATGAAATAAAAAGATTGAAGCTTAATGAAGAAATAAATTACAATGATATCGCAATACTTTACAGGATGAATGCACAGTCTCGTGTAATTGAAGAAATGCTGATAAAAGCAGGAATACCGTATGGAATATTCGGTGGCCTGCGGTTCTATGACAGGAAGGAAATCAAGGATGTACTCGCATACTTGAAATTTATTGCAAATAAATCTGATAATTTAAGCCTGAAGAGGATAATAAATGTTCCCAAAAGGGGTATTGGTAAAACAACCATGGACAAGCTTGAAAAACTTGCTGAAGAGAAATCGTGTGGCATATATGAAATTATATCCTCAGATGAATATATGAATGAGTTTTCAAAGGTTTCATTGAAACTTAAGGCATTTAAGGAGTTAATAGCAGATCTTGACAGTATAAAAGAGAAATTGAAAGTTTCTGAGTTTATTAATACCGTTATAGAAAAGACAGGTATCCTTAACAGGCTTGAATCTGAGAATACGGTTGAGGCCAGGTCAAGGATAGAAAACATAATGGAATTTGTTTCGGTTGCACTTGAATTTGAGCACAAAAACCAGGATCAAAATTTTGAAGCTTTTCTTGCGGAAATTTCACTTATTGCTGATATAGATAATCTTAATGAGGAAGAAGGAAGTAATGTGGTATTGATGACCATTCACAGTGCAAAAGGGCTCGAATTTCCGGTTGTATTTATGACAGGAATGGAAGAATCCGTTTTCCCGGGATACCGTTCAATGAATGATGAGAAAGGTATTGAAGAAGAAAGAAGGCTTTGTTACGTGGGTATGACAAGAGCAAAAGAAAGGCTTTACTTGACGAATGCTGAACTGAGGACATTGTTTGGAAAAACCGATTATAATATGACATCAAGATTTTTAAGTGAAATACCGGATGAGTTGCTTGAAGATGTTGAATTGGATAATGAAGATGTTGAAACAGGAAGTAAAGTTGAAATAAATGATACAAAAAGTGAAAGCATGAGAAATTTCATGAAAAAAGGATTTACCCTGTATAAGGGGGGAAAGCCGATTACAATTGAAGAGATAACTGAAAAAAACAAGGTTAAGGAAGATAATAGGAATGATGTATCCTGTACGGATTTTAATCCGGGAGACAGGGTTTTGCATAAAATGTTTGGAACTGGTACTGTCACTCTTGTTGAAGAAATAGATGGTGATGTAAGGCTGGATGTAAACTTTGAAAATTCGGGAAAGAAAAGGCTTATTGCGGCATATGCCCGGCTTAAAAAAATATAATGCAAACCCCCTGTAATTTATCTATTTATTTATGGCTCGCGCACCACTATAAGCAAAAAGGCCTGGTGACTGTTCACAGCTCCCTCTTAGCTCGAAGAATATTTTCCTGAAATGAACGTTGCGGGCATCAAGTGGCTGTATATTCAGCCTCTGCGGGGTACTTGAACAGTCACAAGGACTGCGCTGATGTCACAATAATATTGCAAAATGTTCTTGCATTATTAGATGCAGATTGTTAAAATTAGCTTGTTAATATTGGCAAACAAAATGGTTAAAAGTTACAGGGAGACATTATAAAATGTATAAAGTAAATTTGAACAGTGAATGGGGCATACTCTATGAGGATTTGAGTTTTGGTGCGGAGAAAATGCCGGAAATTGCGAAAAGGAAAGAAGGGTGGCTGCAGGCGGATCTGCCTTGCGATATACATATGCCACTTATAGAAAACGGTATTATTGAAGAACCACTGGAGGAAGACAACTGTTTTGAATGTATGTGGACAGAAAATAAGTCATGGTGGTTCAAGAAAGTTTTCAGCATTGATGGACAGGTATTAAACGGTGATATTGCTGAACTTATTATCGAATCACTTGATGCTGAAGCGGACATATTTCTCAACGGGTTTCATCTCGGGCATCACGCAAGTGCCCACTATCCATTTGAACAGGATGTAAAGGACAAACTGAAAATTCATGAAAATGTCCTCATTATACGGTTGACATCAGGGCTTGAGCATTACAGTGAGCAGGATACTGCCGGCATAGGTAAAGTTGTTGGCATGCCAAAGGATGGAATAGGTACGTCAAGAGGCGATATGAGGCGTATAATGGTAAGAAAACCGCAGTACGTCTATGGATGGGATTGGGGCCCGAGAGTGGCAACCTGTGGTATTATGAAAAACGTGTACATTAAATCCTATTCAAAATTGGCAATAAGAGGTGTGCATGTCTTAACAAAAAGCGTTTCAAAGGAAGCTGTCCTCCGGTTCAAGATTGAGGTGGAAAACCTTCACCCCTTTTCTTCGGTTGAAGGCAATATAAGGTTGGAGATGCTGTTTGACGGTAAAACATCGGCAGATATATCAAAAGAGGTGTTCCTGCGGTCGGGGATAAACCATATTGATATCGGGGCTTCCATACAAGATCCAAGACTGTGGTGGCCTAATGGAATGGGAGAGCAAAACCTTTACACGGTTAAGGTTTCAGTTGAAGCCGAAGGTATAAATACAAAGTATCAGCCTTTCAAATATGGAATAAGGACATTGGAACTGAATCTTGATAAAATAAATGATAATGAGCGCTTCTTCACATTCGTGATAAACGGTATTAAAGCGTTTTGCAAGGGCGGCAACTGGATTCCTTCGGATTCTATATATGCAAGAGTAACCGATGAGAAATACGAGACCCTTATAAAGGAAGCATGCAAGGCAAACTTTAACATGCTTCGCGTATGGGGCGGAGGCATATATGAAAAGGACACCTTCTATGAAAAGTGCGACGAGTACGGCATACTTGTATGGCATGATTTCATGTTCGCATGCGCAGTTTATCCCGACAGGCTGGAATGGTTCAAGACCGAGGTGGAGAAGGAAATGTACTATCAGACAAAAAGGTTGAGAAATCATGCGTGCATGGCGCTGTGGTGCGGGAACAATGAAAACCATTGGGGATTTGACGAGTGGTGGACAGGTGAGAATGCGCCCGCATATCTTGGCGGAAGTGTAATCTACAATAAAATAGCACCGGAAGTTGTACAAAACAACTGTCACAATATCCCTTACTGGAACAGCTCCCCCTATGGCGGAAAACATCCGAACGGTAATGATGTGGGAGACAGGCACCACTGGCATGACTGCACAATGAGCCCCGATATGGATAAAAGGATAACACCGGAGGAGTATGACAGAATAACTTCAAAGTTTATTTCAGAATACGGTTATATCGGGCCGTGTGTGAAGTCTTCAATCGAAATGTATCACGGAAGGAAACCCATGGACAAAAACGGGCGCATCTGGCAGCTTCACAACAATACATTTGAGAACCGGACAGTTCCGGCAGGGATCAGGAAGCACTATGCAGACCCTGAAAAACTTACTATAGATGAATATCTTTTATATGCCGGGTTGTGCCAGGGTTTGATGCTTGGTTATTCGCTGGAATCCATACGTTTTGTACCAAATTGCTGGGGCAGCCTTTTCTGGATGTATAACGACTGCTGGGGAGAAGTTGGCTGGACTATAATAGATTATTATCTGAAGAGAAAGCCGTCATATTATTTTGTAAAAAGGGCTTTTGCACCCCATAAGCTTATACTCAGAGAATCAGGAGGGCAGGTAAAAGTCATGGGTGTAAATGACACAAAAGAAGCTGTTGGTTTTGATATGGAATACGGATATGTATCTTTTGACGGCGATATAAAAAAGACTGATGTAACAACTATTGAATTAAAGCCATATACCAAAGAGGTCGTATTTGAATTTAAAAAGGAAGAACATGACTTTTTAAGAGGAGTGCTGCATGTAAAGCCTCTGTTAGCCGGACAATGCGTACTGCCTGCTGTTTTAAGAAGCGATGATTTCAGAAATCTGAACTTACCCGAAGCAAAACCCATAGTTTCGGATTTCATGGTTGAAAATGCAAATATCACTTTCACTGTAAGCAGTAACATATATGCACATGCCATCCATTTCGGTCTTGGGAACAATGTTAATCTTTCGGATGAATACTTTGACCTGCTGCCAGGGGAAAGCAGGAAAATTACAATATACGATGAAGCAGGGAATATACAGGAAAATGACATTAAACCCCTGATAATACTGCCATTTTCCCAATAGCCCTATAATTCCTTAACTGTCATGTAGCTGTCTTTTATGGCATCATGAGCATTGCCTATCTGCCTGGCATCGCCGACAACATAAACCGGTATTCTGTCTTTTAAAACTTCTTCAAGAGGGTTATAACTCTTCATGCCTGTAGAAACCACAATTATGTCTATATTGTCAAATTGGATATTGTCACCATTCCTCTCAGCAAAGACAGTCCTTCCTTCAATTTTTTTAATATGGGTATGGTCGCTGAATACGGTCCCGTTTTTGTTCATTATATTAAGAGAAAGTGCCTTTGCAATCAATTCCATATCTTCACCGAAGTCTGTTGTGCGCTTGACAATGACAATTTTATTGTTTCTTGGTATTAAAGCAGTTGCAATATCGACGCCTATCAATCCTCCGCCGATTATAAGTATTTTTTTGTTTTCAGGCAAATTTTCTTCTCTTAGGATATCAGCCCAGTAATATTTGCCTAATCCTTGAATTGGCGGTATGGACGGCCTGGATCCGGTTGCCAGTATTACGCCGTCATATTTGGATAAGATGTCCGACTTTTCAGCATTTTTATAAAGTATATTTATTTTTTCGTTTTTCAACTCATCGACAAAGTAAGGGACCAGGCGTGCCATTGACCTTTTATTAGGTGTTAAGGGAGCAAGATTGAATTGACCTCCCAGCTCATCTTTTTCATAGAGATCAACACTGTGTCCTCTCCTTTTCAGGACTATAGCAGCTTCCATTCCTGCAAGCCCTCCTCCGATGACTGCATATTTTTTTGTTTGTTCCGCAGGTAGGAGGATTTCAGTTTCGTGGCCAACTTCAGGATTTACAAGGCATTGAAGTCCCTGACCTGATTTTACCCCTCCAAGGCATCCTTCAACACATGCCAGGCAAGGTTTCACAATTTCCTTTTCTTCGCCAAGATATTTTCCTACAAAATCAGGATCTGCCACCAAAGCCCTTCCAATGGCTATATAATCGGATGAATTTTTTATATTGTCAATGTCTTCAAAAGTATTTATTTTTCCGACATAAATTATGGGAATATTTATATTGGACTTGATTTTTTTAGCTAAATCCCATGTTTTACCTTTAGGAATGAACATATGTTGAAAAAACCAGGGAGGAGTTGAACACACACTGCCTGCAGAGACATGAATAGCTTCAACGCCGTTTTTTTCCAGTATTATGGAAAAGTCAATCATCTCAGGTAATTTTATCCCATTTGGTATCATTTCATCGCCGCTTATCCTGATAATTACAGGCAAATTTACTGATTTTCTTACTGCCTGCAAAACCTCCAGAGGGAATTTTATCCTGTTATCAAAAGTTCCACCATAGCCGTCTGTCCTGTTGTTTACAAAGGATGAAATAAACTGAGCTATTAGATAACCATGACCGAATTGTAATTCTATAATATCAAAATCAGCCTGCTGAGCTCTTTTGGCAGCATTAACAAAAAGCTCAGTTGTTTTTTTTATATCATCGTTATTCATCATTTTGGGTGTGGCTCCACCATTTTCACAAGGTTTATCCGTAGATGAAACAAAATAGTTTCCCGGTATCTTGGGGTTTGCCATCCTGCCGGGATGATTGAGATGGGCTATGACTTTTGCCCCGGAATTATGAATTATTGAAGATAATTTTTTCAACCCTTCTATTTTATCGTCATTATCAATTCCAAGTTGTGTTGGAATTTCCCTTAATCCTTTATTCATATATAATGGTTCAACGGTAACAGCACCCAGATATTTGCTTCTCGCAGCATAAAAGGCGATATGCCTGTCGTTGACAAAGCCATCTCCTTTAGTGTATCCCAGTTTTATGGGAGCAAATACAAATTGGTTCTTTAATTCAATCATTTTCTTACCTCCTGTAAATATCAGCAAATTTAAATTAATTTATTAAAATATTATATCACAAGTAGACATAATTTTGGTGAATTCGATATTTGTTTTCACTTAATTTATTTTGATTTTATTTTAAAGTAATTCTTTTTCCCTTTCCTTATAATAAGTTCATTATCATTAAAATCTGCATTGGATATTGTACGTTCAATAGATTCAACCCTGTCGGTGCTTATGTAAAGCCCACCCTGGGATATAAGCCTTCTGCCCTCGCCTTTTGATGAAACTATACCCGTTTGTGCGAGCAGGTCGATTATATTAATACCGTTTTGGATATTTTCGGCATCAATATGGACAGTCGGCATATTTTCGGTGTTTCTACCTTTACCGAAAAGAGCTTCTGCTGCCTGCTGAGCTTTTTTTGCTTCGATTTCCCCATGGACGAGTTTCGTTACCTCATATGAAAGTATCCTTTTTGCCTCATTTATCTTTTCATCATTCAGCTTCGAAAGGCGGTTTATTTCTTCAATTGGTAGGAAAGTCAAAAGTTTAAGGCATTTTATTACATCATCGTCATTAACATTTCTCCAGTACTGATAGAAATCATAAGGTGAAGTTTTTGAGGCATCAAGCCATATGGAACCGCTTTCGGTTTTTCCCATTTTTTTGCCCTCGCTTGTAGTGAGAAGTGTAAATGTCATTCCATAGGCTTCCTTGCCTTCCACACGCCTTATAAGGTCGATACCTCCCAAAATATTTGACCACTGATCATCCCCGCCAAATTGAAGTATACAGTTGTATTCTCTGAAAAGCTTTAAAAAATCATAGCTTTGCATGAGCATATAGTTGAACTCTATAAACGAAAGGCCTTTTTCAAGCCTTGTCTTGAAACATTCGGCAGTAAGCATTCTGTTAACAGAGAAATGTACCCCTGTATCACGAAGGAAATCGACATATTTGAGGTCAAGCAGCCAGTCCGCATTATTGATAATAAGGGCCCTGTCGTTTGAAAAGTCAATAAATGACGACATCTGTTTCCTGAAGTTCTCAGCATTATGCTGTATTTCTTCAGGTGTCAGCATTTTTCTCATATCGGTTTTTCCAGTGGGGTCACCAACCATGGCAGTACCTCCGCCTATTATGGCTATTGGCTTGTGCCCTGCCTTCTGCATATGTGACATAACCATCATCTGGAGGAAATGCCCGACATGAAGGCTGTCTGCCGTAGGATCAAAACCTATGTAGAATGTAATACTACCGGAATCAAGCAGATCCCGGATATTTTCCTCATTTGTCAGTTGAGCGATAAAACCTCTTTCTAGTAATACCTCGTATATTCCCGGCATATAAAAACCTCCACTTTTTTAAGGTATTTTACCACAT
>CAZANH010000350.1:0-4054 GCA_964486515.1 uncultured Eubacteriales bacterium | reverse complement strand
AAACTTAAGGAAAAGCTAATACAATCGGAGCTTGACATTCAAAAGGAACAAACGTATTCTGTTAAAGAAACAATTACTGCCATGCATAAAGCAATTGCGAAGAGGGTTCTGGCAGCGATTACGTATATAGTGAATATAAAAAAAATTAACTTAATAATAGTGGTTGTGTTGATTACTTTGTTAACAATGGTAGGTTGTAGTTCTAATTCGAGATCTCGTGCTGATTATCTATTTTATCAAAGCCAAGAATTGTTAATTAATAATGCAGATGTTATAATATTAGGCGAAATAACAAAAGTTAACGAAGCAGAAAAGATTAATATTAATGCAAACAAGGAAGAAGCAGAAAAAAATAAAAGAGAAGATTTAGTAACGTATACAGTTTCTGAAATAAAAATTAGTGAAGTATTAAAAGGTGATATAAAAAAAGACCAGCTAATTAAAGTCAAGTGTTTTTTGAAAAAAAAATAAAATTATTTTTGGAACACAAGACAAGAAAAAAATGCATAACAAATAAACCACCTTATATAAGTTGACATAAAATAGCTGGTTTATAAGTAGTAAAATGTTCTTTGAAAACTAAATATCAAACACAAGTACTATTGAGCTGCTGCAAGCTTTGTGTTTAGCATTTGAGCATGTATCTCAGGGGAGCGCATTTCATATGGTTTTTTGTCCCTGAGTATAGCAAAAATAATGCAGACGATTTTTCGCATAACAGCCCCTAATGCTACCTTCTTAGGTTTGCTTTGACATTTTTGTTTATAGTACTCCATGATTACAGGGTTACAAGGTTGCTTATCTCTTTTTGTACGAATATTTGCAAGCGCTATTGAGAATAACACTCGTCGTAGCAGCCTGGAACCTCTCTTGGACATCTTGTTTTGTGTACCTGTAAACTCTCCGGACTGCATAACTGAAGGGTCTACACCAAAGAATGCAACTAGCCTTTCAGGCTTCGTAAAAGCAGAGAAGTCTCCGATTTCAGCTAAAAGAGTTGCTGCTGACAAAAGATCAATACCTGTAAAGCTTTGAAGGAGTTCAAGCGTAAGAGACAACACAGGGAAATCTTTGCCCGCATCTTCTGCAATGAGTTCACGAATAGCAATCATCAGTTTTTCAAGATTTTCTTCTAAGGCTTTAATCATGGAGATGTAGACTTTCAGCATGGTAACATTGGATGAACCTTCGTTACTTAAGGGTGCAAATTCTTTAGCCTTACTTACGAGAAGGTCATATTTTATAGTAGATGATTCAAGGCTCTTGCGAGACTTATGCTTGATTAGAGCAATAAGCTTGCTTTTATTAGCCTTAAGAATAGCAACAGGCGTAGGATATTGCTCTAAAACAGCAATAGATGCCTTAGAGAATATATTTGGGAATACATCAGTATAGTTAAGCATTATCTGGTCAACTACACTTGTAAGCCTGTTTTTGTAAGCAGTAAGCTCATCATTTAAATTATAGTACTGGCGGCACAGGTTCTTTAGACACTCAATATCCTCATTTGGTATATTGGTAGTGCGTAGTTCCTGAAACCTATGGAGCAGGGCAATTTTTCTTGCATCAACTTTATCATTTTTCACTTTTCTAATTCCGATATTTTTGATAGAATCAGTTTGGATGGGATTCGTTACTGAAACCTCATATCCAGCATTACAAAGGTATCGGAAAAGGATTTTGTGATAATGCCCTGTTGATTCCATAACGACGAAGGGTTTTGAAGCAAAGTCCTTTTCTGCTTTTCTTAAAAGGTTAACAGCCCTTTCAACGTCGGAAATGGAATCGTGCTTAACTTTCATGCGGCAGGAAATTTGATTTGTCGGAGATAGAATTACCATCTCACTGAAAAACTTACCGATATCGATTCCTGCAATGGGTCTAAAATTCATTTTGTGCCTCCTTAAATAATATTATTGGACTTTGAATTCTCCATTCCTTTCCATGTAAGTAAACAACCTTGCATGTGATACGAGGAGCCAGCTAAAAAGCTGGCCTCAACCAGCCAAATCATATAGTCTTACCGGAATGGACTAATACTCTTTCTCACGGGTAGTCGGCCCAATAAGGTCCGTCCCAGGAGATGTACATTCACCTCCAAGTCCGGAGACTATTATATATGTTTTTCAAGGTTCAGGCCAACAATTTTGGCAAGTGGCTAAGGTGGGAAGCCAAAAAAACGATGTGTTTGATGTTTAGATAGGTATTAAGTTTGAGTTGTTATGTTAACTACTAATTTTAAGGATCGAACAGTGGTGTTAAGCCACTGATTAAGTACAAATATATTATACAAGGAGATACTATTAGGATAAAGCAACTAGGTTATGAAAGCAATATTGTTAACGGCGAAGTAAAAGATAATGGAGGGTACTACAAAAAGGGAGCTGAGTACGTATTTTTCCTTGAGGATTTCGATAGAAAACACAGTTAGAAGCCTTGAGAATAAAGAAATAAATGCTTTATTTTGCAGTTATTGTAGTATCTGATTTGTGCTGGGTTCCGGAAGGACAATCTTGTCAAAGATATTGGGATTTTTCTCTGCCAAAAGCTTAATATATTCGTCTGTAATAATAGTGATTTTATCAATGTATGTCTGTATCAATGCTTTGTAACAAAGCTGGTTTATACGTCTTGGTATCCCAAAAGATATTGAGTGTATCAGGGGATAGCATTTATCGTCGAATACCGGGTTTTTAGCTTAGAGGAGTTGCGCTTAGAGGAAGCTGAGCCATAAATCCGAGTTCCAAGTGAAGGGTTTGCAATGGCTGAAGATAGTTTATCAATGGAAGACCATGTATTAATAGGAATGGTGTTTAGTTGGGATGATCAGGAGAGCATATCAGGGTTTCATGCCGATAATAATGAAACCTTTGAAGCATCCATTGTTTTTTATAATTATGATGATGGTGCATATGCTTATGAGTGGGGTGGAACTACAGAAGGAACATATTGGGAAACTGATCAGCCAAGTTCATATTTGGACACTCAAGCTTTAGATAATGAGGATGAAAGGGACTTTTGTGTAGGATGTGCGGATGCAAATGAACTTGAACCAGGAACAAGCTACCTTTGGTGGGGAAAAGCACCAAAAGCATCAGAAGGAAGCAGTGCCAAAGTTAATATACAAAGAGGCTATAGGTTTCCTTCTTTCATCTATAAAAATACCATTTACTCAATGGACTACACCAGGAGATACATCATGGTAATAATAAAAATATAAAACCGTATTGACATAGAAGAAGATGTGAACTGATTGTTCTTATCTTCTTCTATGCCAGATAGGAGTAAAATGAAAAAAATCATTATTATTTTAAATTCGTTTGGCTGTACCTTATTAACACTATTAATACCTATTAAAGTAGACACATATGATCAATTGAAAAGTGTTTCGTTTGGTTTTCCTGTGAAATATATTAAACAAAACATGACTATTACTCCGCATACTGAATTTTTGCCAGAATTGGTTAGATTTGGCTCGCTATGGGATAATATTACAATCATATCATGGAGCACATTAATCATAGATATGCTGTTTTTCATAGCGATCGAATATTTATTAATTTTTACTTACAAACTTATAAAACGACAGACAGAGCAACGGAAGTCAGCATGATCAAATACCGTGAAAGGATAATCATACTTATTCAATTATTTGCCATAGTGTTTTTGGATAGGACATTGCTTTTTTGAAGCTCAGGTATTATTAAGATATATTCAAACATATGTGCCATATTCAGGTAATATTATTGTATGTTCTTGACTATCGGGAATGATATCAGACCTTTTCAAGTTTATTATTCAACATAAAACCGCATGAAATAGAATAAGCTCATTTCACTCGCAAAGGTCGCAAAGGTACCGGGTACCACCGGGTACCTCCCGAATTATGAATTCAATATTCGGCGTGACAAACTTGACAGCCATGCCTTCCCTTCCTATACCGTAATCGTAGGCAGTATCGCTGTCCATAAGCACAAGGAGCCTGTTGTCTGTAGTCACTACCATACCGTACTCTCCAAAATCCAGTCTGTAAAAAGGATATGCCGCCTCTCTC
>CAZANH010000349.1:0-8076 GCA_964486515.1 uncultured Eubacteriales bacterium | reverse complement strand
GGGAAACTCGGTGTCGATCTCTCTTCTCCCAGTTTAAGCTTCTAATTCCCTATTACCGTAAAATCGAAGGTTTCTGTGTTATCATTCGAATATTGGGTAACTACTCCAGAGTGAGCAATCTCACCACCATACCCCATTTGCTGCAGAAGCTTTACAACAAGCTTTTCAAATTCTCTTGGAGACTTTATCAGGATAGTATCAATAATCTCTTGATAGACTGAATTTTTAATACCTTCAAAAGAAGCGAACAATGATTCTTCTGGTGTCAACTCATCAAGGTTATCGGTAGGCTGTATAGCTTGCTTCTTTTTTCTCTTGACCGATTCATGAGCTTTTATTTTGGAATTAATAAATGTTCGCAGGGAGTCTGGATGCTTTAGTAATGCTAATCCTTGGTCATTGATAATATACCAGCCCCGTTTTGGTTTTGAAACTGCACCAGCCATGTTGAGATAACTAAGGGCCCAAGAAATCCTATCAGAGAAAATTACTCCATTTCCGGATTCATACTCCCGATTCAGTTCTTCTTCACTCAGCTTAAATTGCTTTGATAATGGATTTACAAGATCTCGAGCTCTCCTACTTTTCCCATCCGACAGGATAATCAATGCAGGCAATTGCAGTTCGTCATATTTTGGAATAGCCATTCACTCCACCTTTTTGGGCTTATAGTCAAATCATCACTTCATTTAACAGCTGCTCATATGAATCAACCACACTATATTTTACAGTCTCATTACTGATAGCTTTGAAATGTTCTGTTGCACATTTCTTCTTTAACAATTCAACTTCACGAAGCTGCAGAGAAGAAAGGTCCCCTTTGGTTTCTGCAACAAAGTAGATATGTTTTACTGAACCCTCGTTGAAAGCCACAGCCCAATCGGGGTTGTAATGGCCAACTGGTGTATTGATAAAGAATCCTTTAGGCAATTTGACATAAACAACAACTTCCTGACTAATATCAAGGTTTTCTGCCATCTTCTTCTCTACTTCAGAATCATAGATAAGATTATCAAATAAATGCTTGTTTGTTTTCATGGCATTGATCCCTAACCGACCTTTTAGTGTATGTTCTGTGAAAACATCAGTATCATATACTTCTTCAAGCTTATTATAGGTAATGTGTTCAATGATGATCGTAGCTTTCTGTTCATTGATAATATTAGAAGCTTTCAAAATAAACTCTTCTGGATTTCGCTTAAACTGATCAAATCTTACAGATTCTATCCCTTGCAATATCTGCACAACTGCTTTTCTCGTAAGGGTTGTTTCATCAACTATCTTTCCAATGAGATCATACTTCACACTTGAATTTACTATTGATTGTATAAGATTAGATGTACTGGTTTTCTCTTTTTTGAAAGATGTTCCATCCTGTAAAGATTGCTTGGATTTAATATCGTGCATAGTCCCTGTTTCAATTTTATAGGTTATCTCAGAAACAGTCAGATCACTATTTAAGGCATTTATTGATTTTTTTACCAACTCATCAGTATCAAAATCTACTACATATGCTGATTTGCTGTTGATTCGTCCCCAAAGTAATTTAAACTCCTTCAAGTTAAGTTTTTCTAGATTTACCTTAGTTTCCACATTCATTGCACGTTCATTCTCAGGAGTGATAGCTTCTGGCTGATAAATCATATCAAGAATACTTGTAATCGATCCGAGATATGGAACATACTCTTCAGCAACAAAAAGTTCGTCCTGTTCCGCTGTTTTATAATACTTTTCGGTCAGCTCATTATGTCGATCAACATAGCCATTAATGATAAAGTCATAGACTATTGAAGCTGCAGCTTCTTTATCAATCACAATAGGATTAACACCATTCTCATCAACAATAGTTTTATTCTCAAATAGTTCCGGTGTAACTTTTCTAGGTCTATCTGCAACAATTTCTGCAATTTCCTTCTGAAGGGCTTCTGCAAATTTCTCATAACTCTCACTGGCCACAACTGTAAGCATGTTGATATCATGAACAGCCCCACCAAGCACATTTGAATCCATTCGTTCTCCATGCTTATCAACACAGAGCCGTAATCCACGACCTACTTCCTGGCGTTTTCTGACTTCAGACCCACTGTTTTTCAATGTGCAGATCTGGAAGACATTTGGGTTATCCCAACCCTCTCTTAATGCCGAATGTGAAAAAATAAAGCGAACTGAGTGACTCATATCTAAAAGTAGTTCTTTCTTATTCATTATTAGATCATATGCACTAACATCATCAGATACCTTTTCTTTACCTTTTCCATTGCTATCAATGAAATGCTTACTTTTTTTATCTATGGAAAAATATCCTGCATGTACTTTTTCATGAGAGATTGTTCGTAAGTACTGAAAATATTCATCTTCTCCAAATTCTGGTTGCATATCACATAATACAGATTCATATTCTTCAAGAAATGTTTCAGCTAATACCCCATTATGCTCATCACCAGCAGCATCATACCACTTGTACTTTTTTACCTCATCAATAAAGAAAAGGGATAGGACCTTGATTCCTTTATAGAAAAGTTTTCTCTCCTTCTCAATATGTGATTGTATAGTCTCCCGAATCTGTATTCTCTGAATCTGTTCTTTATTCACAGTTCCCACAATATCACCAGGTGAAAGAATAACACCATTAGTAAATTCAACTAGGTTAGTAGCCCCGTTGATGGAAGTCACCACTAGACCTTTATATTCTTCCAGTCCTCCAGAGTTATCATAAATATTAAAACCTTCTGAGATGGTCCTCTTAACTTTACGTATACCCTTTTGCCCTCTATATTCAAACTCAATTGTTGTAGTAGGATTTGCACTCGACAGATTAATCCGTTCTAGATAGAGATATCTCTCTGTAGCTGTAGTTCCAGAAAGTGATATCCCTTTAACCGAGATCTTTTTCACTAGTCGTTTATTATAAGCTTCAATAGCATCTAAACGATAGACCATATTATAGATTGAGTCTTTCTTGTGCGTTGCAGAATAACGTAGCGTGAATAATGGGTTGAATTCCTTAAGCTTAGCTTTTGTTGTAGGACCCTCAACAGATTGAGGTTCATCAATAATTACGATAGGATTTGTTGCCCCAATAACATCAATAGGCCTTCTAGATCTAAAACTATCAAGTTTCATATATATCCTTCTCGCATCCTTGCCTCTGGCGTTAAATGCTTGAGAATTAATAATCATAACATTGATTCCACTGTCATTCGCATAATCATCAAGTTTATGTAGCTGAGAAGAATCATAGACGAAGAACCGTATCTTTTTACTATAATCTTCAACGAAATGCTCTTGAGTAATCTGGAACGATTTAAACACGCCTTCTCGAATTGCTATAGAAGGCACAACAATAATGAATTTATTCCAACCATATCTTAAACTTAATTCAAACATGGTTTTTATGTAGGTATAAGTTTTACCTACGCCAGTCTCCATCTCGATAGTAAGGTTGTATTTACCTTCAAGGTTCTTAGAAGGTTCTATTTGCCCCCTTCTTTGAACAGCCTGAAGGTTTGAAAGGATTGTTGAATCAGGAATAAGTAATTTCTTATTATTGAATCCCGTAAGATCCTCTTGTTCGAATTGGTACTGCTTTTCTTGTACTAATTTCTCAATACCGCTATCCATACGATAAGATGAAGTAAGTTTTGGTTGACCTGCAAAAATATCACAAACAGCTGTTGCAGCATCTTGCTGAAATTTCTGATGTTTAAATCTTAGTTTCATATGCTGCCTCTATATAACTTTTACGGTTGTATTTGGTGAAATCAATTTGAATATCTCTGTAACATTTATTTTTTCAGAGCTTGATTGAAAACTATTGTCTCGAAACACTGCTCGTAATGGAACCTTTTTTGCAATTTGTCGTATTACAGATTCTGAAACAGCTTCTTCAAAGCATGCTACTAAAGATATTCCATGTTTAGAATCTTCGTCTACAATATGGATAGTTACCCCTTCGATATCAATAACGTTATGCTTCAATGATAAAGGCAAGCCCCAATCAAGAAGCACCCCATATAAAAGATCTATATCAGTTCTATCTTCTTTGATATTCGATTCGAATTCACCTAGCATTTGTTGATCATATTCAGAAGCCCCATAATAAACATCTTTCATATTAGAACTATCTACCTTGAAAACTCGAAATCCAATATCAAGGTCTGAAAAACCCAATTCATCGCCTTTTTCTACTTTAATTAACTCTCCAGCTCTTCGAATACGTTCCTTACCAATCTCAGCAATTGTCTTATAACCAGCTTCATATGCTTCACTCTTTTCATCACAAGGTTCTGGCAATTGGACCATTATAAATTTACGTTTCCCCGCATCTTCGGAATTAAGCTGAATTACCGCATGCGCAGTACTAGATGATCCAGCAAAAAAATCTAATATTATTTCATTTTCAGATCCAATCATGAAAATTAGTTGCTTTAATAATCTGATTGGTTTCTTCCCATTCGGGAAAGGCATATCCCCTTCCTTACTTACATTACCCATATCTTTATAGAATTCTGACCACCAATCACCTCGAATATTGGTACAGCCATAGGTGTTTGCAAAATCATGTGCTTGATTAATTTTATCTCTCAGACGTATCCTCTGTCGCAAATTCCCTTTAGAATTTCTTGTTAATAAATACTGTCTATTATTCAATTGAACTTTTTTTACGATACCAAATATGATTTCATTTTCATTAGGTATTTTTAATGTAGTCACTTTATCATCACTTGCTATATTATCTGATAAATTGTGTATACAATATTTAAAATCATCATCCATATTGTATGCTTTTGCTATGTTTTTTATAGTGATTCTATTGTTTTCCATAAGCCCTAACCGCTTTAATATTACTGATGTGTTTGTTTTTTTCACAAGAATTTCAGATAAGGGTTTTTCAATGTAATCATCCCCATCTTTCTCTAAATATATAGAATAGTGGGTATCATATGGTGCTGCATCATATAAAACATTTTTAACAATTCTTTTTGAATTTGATCCTCCATATACTAAAATGTTTTCAGAATTTTTAACAATATTACCTTCTTTGGCAGCTTTAACTTTCTGTCCTTGGACTGAACTCATCTGGATATGTATGGTTGTTATAAATTGGTTTTCACCAAAAACCTCATTACATAACATTTTTAAATTATTAACTTCTTCATCGCCTATGCTTATGAATATTACTCCATCCTCCTTAATTAGATTTTTTGTAATTTTTAATCTAGTATAATGTAACATTTATATTTTCGGATATAGCCTTTTCAGCTTTGTCCTTGCATCCCCAGTTTTAAACTGCCAGGAAATATGCTTGGCAGTATTATTTCTGTCATATTCCCACGCAGAAAGTTCTTTCTGAAGCAACTCCATTGTGGGAATTCTTCTTTTCAAGCACTGTCCCTTAAGGGCACTGAATTCAATTTCAGCTATATTTAACCAAGAGCCATGCTTTGGTGTGAAAACAAGCTCTAACCGATTTGCCAGACGATGAGCTTCTTCAGGTTCAAAGGCTTCATAAAATGATGAAATAGTATGCGTATTGAGATTATCTAATACCAAACGAACTTTTTTCGCATTAGGATAATCAGTATCCAGCATCTGTTTCATCTGTTGGGCCCAATCCTGTTTTGTTCTGCGTTCTGTTGCAACGATCCTTCGGAACCCCCGTAACGGTTCAACCTGAACAAAAAGCGAAGCCACTCCGTTTCTCACATATTCATCATCAATCCGTCTTGTTTCTCCCGGTTTCCCAGGTATAGGTTCTCTGACTTCACCAATAAGTTGAACTGATGACTCATCCATACAAACCAAAGGATAATCAGGATCATAAGGAAGTTCGTAAGCATCAAGGACCTGTTCCATCGCAGCTACAAACTGTGCACTTCCTTCAGGAGGTATTTTCCAGTACCTGCTCAAGTGAGGCTTAAGTTGTTTTTTTTTAGAATTCTTTGCACACTCATATGCGATACGGTTGGGGCATACTCCAACTCAACCGCTTTGTCTGCCAATAATCGTACCGTCCATCTCACTCTCCCTTCAGGCGGATCAGAACAGGCGAGCGATATGATATGTGCTTCAAACCTCCCGTCAAATTTTATCTCTCTCGGTGGGCTCTCCCGCTCCTTTCTTTCCAGTGCTAACGGCAGTCCACCAGTTACAAATCGTTCTTTCAAGTGCTCTATCGTCCTTGATGTTATCCCAAGTGCTTCTGCAACATGGATAACTTCCCATGGTTTTCTATCACCGCTTTCATCGCAAAGAATCAAGGCTCTCGCAAATTTATATTTCCTTGCCGTTGTATTCCCTTTTTTCGTGATAGATTCCAGCTCTTCCCGTTCTTCTTCAGTTAAGGTAACTCGATATCGTGGCATACCTGCCCCCTTCTTCAAGATACCTTCAGTATAACACATTTTTTCCTTTAATACGAATTTTTATGTGTTACATTATACTAGGGCTTAGGGCGTATTTATTTGGAATTTCAGCTTGCGTTTTTTTAGTTGGGCTTCATAAGCGTGAAAAAGGTTTTTACCGTCTCGCTGAATCCGCGATCAAGAAGACAGGTTTTTGTACACGGTGCGGTGCACTTTGCAATACTCTCACGGAGGTCTTTGGCTTGGCGGCTGTTCCACTTCTCTTTGATTGAGTCATTAAGAACGTTACCAAGGGTAGGGAATGACCAACAGAGTTTGAACGTACCATCGGAGTTCATGTAGAGATGGGTGTGTCCAATGCGGCAAGGGATTTTTTCCTGGTGAAGATTGAGATCTTTGATCTGCCCCTGTACACCAGTAATGGGATTTTTGAAATACTTGGGCCATGATTCAATGTGACTGATCGGATTCGTAATGGGAGCACCTTTCTTTTTCATGGCAATTAGTTCGTTAGTCGCTTCTTCGAGTTCTTCTAACTCCTGTGGCCAAAGCGGCGTATTTTTATGCCATTCTGTTCCGTAGTCGACTTGGCGAGAGAAGACGGCCTCAAGAGGCTGAAACATGACACCAGATATACCGTTTTTCTGCGCAAAACGAACAATGTCTACGAGTGATGTGGCATTCGCGCCGGATACCACAGCTTTGAGATATACTTTCATATCTGATTGCTGTCGTTTTATCTCTTCCATTACGCGCAAAATAGATTCAATAGTCTTTTTAGTGTGACCCTTACGACCGCGCATCATGTCACACACGTTATGGTCCAATGAGTCGATAGAGATATTTAGGTTGGATAGCCCCAACTCGACAACTCGCGGAACTATATCGGGTTTTAAAGCCCACCCGTTCGTGACTACGCCGACAACCGCTCCTTTTTTTACAACAAAATCAAGTATCTGGAAAATATCTTTACGAATAAAAGGCTCTCCTCCTGAGATGTTTAGCTTTGGATATCGTGTCCAACTGAGCAGTTCGTCAAAAGCTTGTATCCACTGCTGAGTGTTGAGATCGTTCTCTCCCTTGAACTTCCAGATATCACAGTACAGGCAGCGCAGATTACAAGCGTTATTTATCATGACGTAGATCATATTGGGCTTGCTTACCGGTAATCCGGTTTCAATATGCAGTTTTTGTCGTATCAATACCATTCCGTTGGCAGTAGCAATTGGAACTAATTTCCGAGTAGTTTGAAGAAAGGCCTTATTCTTTTTAAAAATTTTGTCCATTAGTAGAACCTCTAATTAACTGAAACATTGGATTTACTCAAAACACAGGCCAAATTTTTATTATAGCTTTCGTATTCGTATTCGTAGTTGGTCAGTATAGTTGTGATGGTCAATGCGTCTTCACTTATAAAAATGCTACTTTGAGGTATGGTTAAACTATACTACTAACCACTATAAAGGAATAGCAATTACTCGTCAATATGATGATTTTTTAAATAAAGATAGAGCTTTCACCCACAATAATATCTAATAGCTAGTGTTTAATTGCAAAAGTTAGTAATATAATTGCTATTTTCCTATAGTGGAGGTATACTATCCTCATCCTCTCTGGAGGTGGGGATATATGGCAAGGAAAGCACAAGTCATAACCATAACGGACTCTGAAAAAGAGCAGCTGAAAAAGCTGGCCAATGGTCAGAAAACTG
>CAZANH010000348.1:0-2111 GCA_964486515.1 uncultured Eubacteriales bacterium | reverse complement strand
GCGTCTCTGCAGCGACCGGAGGGAGACGTAAGAACGATTCCCGCCGCCTCCACCATATAAGTTATTACTGTGGGCCATTCAATTTGATATTAAACAATGAAAATATGGTGGATCCATGTTTTCAGGAATCGAAAAGACGGACTGAGCAAAGCGAAGGAGTCTGCGTCTCTGCAGCTAACGTAAGGAGAAGGTATTATCAATTACTCATTTCTTAAGGTTCGGTTGATTGCTAAAATTAATCCTGTAGATGTCCCGGAAGCAGGGTCATATGGAAAATTAATTACTCTCTTTCAGGAAAACTAGTATCAAATTGGTAATGTTGCTGCAGCTTATTTTAGATTAAAAGAAGCAAAAAAATTTTACATCAGCAACAAATGGTTGATTTATCAAAAAAACAGGAGGAGTGAATATGTACAACTTTACTTTTCAAAACACAACTAAGATTTACTTTGGCGAAAACCAACTGGAGCACCTGGGTGAAGAAATCAAGCAGTATGGTACTCGTGTACTGTTTACATATGGGGGCGGTTCTATAGAGAAAATCGGTCTTTATGACAGAGTCATGGAAAAATTTAAAAAAGTCGGTCTGACCATTTTTGAACTGTCCGGAATTGAACCCAATCCCCGTCATACAACAGTCAATAAAGGTGCAGACATCTGCAAAAAGGAAAAAATAGATGTTCTTCTGGCAGTGGGCGGAGGCTCGACCATAGACTGTACAAAAGCCATCGCAGCTGCTGCATTTTATGAAGGCGACAGCTGGGATCTGGTGACTCAAAAGGCACCAGTTACCCAGGCTCTACCTATAATTTCAATTTTAACTCTTTCTGCCACTGGATCGGAAATGAATTCTGGTAGTGTTATAAGCAACATGGATACCAATGAAAAGTACGGCTTTATGCATCCTATGCTTCAGCCAAAGGTATCCTTTCTTGATCCTACTAACACATATTCTGTAAGTTCTTTCCAGACAGCCTGCGGTGCTACAGATATCATATCACATGTTTTTGAGGCGTTTTATTTCACCAATACAGCAAAAATGGATATGATTGACCGTGTCATGGAGGATGTGATTAAAACTGTTGTAAAATTCGCACCGATTGCCTTAGAAGATCCGAAAAATTATGAGGCTCGAGCCAATCTAATGTGGGCTTCTACATGGGCGCTAAATGGATTCTTACAAACCGGCGGAGATCCGTCGGGCAGTTGTCATGCTATGGAACATGAACTCTCTGCATATTATGATATAACACATGGTCTTGGATTGGCCATTCTTACACCCCGTTGGATGGAGTATATCCTGGATGAATCCACGGCACCTCAGTTTAAAAAATTAGGTGTCAATGTATTTGGAGTCGATGCCTCTCTTTCCGATATGGAAGGAGCAAAAAAGGCAATATCCTATTTGAAAGATTTCCTGTTCAAAACTCTTGATCTGCAAAGCACACTTACGGAAATCGGTATAGATGATAAAAATTTCAAGGCTATGGCGAAAAACACCTGCAAAAACGATGTTTTGCATGGGTTTAGATCTTTGACCCCAGAAGATGTGGAAAACATTTATAGGATGTGTCTATAAGGGGAGACTGGCTGTCCGAATCATTGAAATCATGGATAAGAACCCGTTCCACTCAGAGCGGTGCTTATTTCCAGGTACTTACAGCAACCATTGAAAGGCTGAAATAGCATATTGATCAGATTATGGAACCCAGACTGAGATTGTAGCTTTCACAGATTTTCAACCAGGAGTATAAGAGATGTAATATAATGAATAATATTTTTCAAAAAGGAATCCATTTTTCTGAGCTATTTTGCAAAGTATTTTTCTGGAGCAACATGTATTAATATGCTTACAACGTCCGGAGTGCTGATCAGTAAAGTGACCTTTTAACCAGGTGTTGTAACAACTGGCACGTCAATCAAATTTGTTCTACTTAAGCTATAGAATTTATTACTTTGCGAAACTAAGTTTAATGATAAGTGGTGAAAATATGGTGGATCCATGTTTTCAGGGAATTTATATATATCTTTTATTTTTAGCAATCAAAATTATATAATAAAAAAACCCTTTGGTATTCTGAAGTAATTTTAGACTAGAAAGAAGATATAGA
>CAZANH010000347.1:0-4259 GCA_964486515.1 uncultured Eubacteriales bacterium | reverse complement strand
CAAATATAAGATCAAATCATTGTTTGAGTTGAATGCATTCCTGTTATATTTTTAAGCATTCAACGAGTTTGATTTGACATGTAAGGCTGAACTTACAGTCACTTGAACTTGTAGCGTTCATTTCAGGAAAATATTCTTCAAGCTAAGAGGGGGCTGTGAATGGTAACCTTGCTAATTGTCCGTAAAAACTCAATTGACTACTTTGGTTGCGGCCGGAGACTGCGCTGTGTTATAATAAAAAAAGGAAGAAGTAAAGAAGGAGGGATTAAATTTGAAAGTTATTCTTAAAAAGGATGTCAAAGGGCTTGGTAAAAAGGAAGATATGGTTGATGTCAGTCCCGGTCATGCAAGAAATTATCTTATCCCGAAGAAAATAGCAGTCGAAGCAAATGAAGATAATATAAATATAATGAAATCAAGAAAAAAGGCTGAAATGCACAAAAAGCAAAAAGAACTTGAAAAAGCAAGAGAGCTGGCTGAAAAAATTAATAGCACAACACTTATTTTAAATGCAAAATCAGGAGATAGCGGGAAACTGTTTGGATCAATAACAGCTAAAGAAATTTGTGACAAACTAAAAAGTGAATTCGGTTTGAATATTGATAAAAGAAAGCTTGAACTGGATGATACCATCAAATCATTGGGAACTTTTAATATAACGGTAAAGCTATATCCGAAAGTAAATTCAAATCTTATAGTTATAGTTAAAAAGGAGTAGGAATTTGGACGTTAACACAAGTGGCCGTATACCACCACAAAATATTGAAGCGGAACAAGGAATTTTGGGATCTATGCTTCTTGATAGTGAATTAATACCTCAGGCTGCCGAAGTTTTAAAACGGGAAGACTTCTACAGGGAAGATCATTCGGAAATATATGACTGTATTTTGGAACTTTTTGAAAAATCACAGCCTGTAGATATAATTACCGTATCCGACCAGTTAAATATGAGGGGTACCTATGACAGGACAGGAGGGATGGAATACCTGAACAGCCTTTCCAATATGGTACCTACTACTGCTAATATAGGTTATTATATCAATCAGGTTTATGGTAAATCAATTTTAAGGAAACTTATCAAGACATTATCAGAAATAATTGACATGGGATATGAAGCTTCGGAAGAAGCATCAGTTATACTTGAAAAAGCAGAGAAGGGTATTTTTGACCTTATTCAAAGAAAAAATACAAGAGGTATGATACACATAAGTGAAATCCTCTTTGAAGCAATAACAAGACTTGAAAAGCTCTACAATAATAAAGGAAATATTACGGGGGTATCTACAGGGTTTGCGGACCTTGATATGAAACTTGCAGGGCTTCAAAATTCAGACTTGATACTTATAGCAGCAAGGCCCGGTATGGGTAAAACTTCGTTTGCACTGAACATTGCTCAATATGCGGCTTTACACTGTGAAGTGTCTGTTGCAATTTTCAGTCTTGAAATGTCGAAGGAACAGCTTGCAAATAGATTACTTTCAAGTGAAATAATGATAGATAGCCAAAGACTTAAAACGGGAAATATAACCGAAGATGATTGGCCAAAAATTGGTGAATCTTTAGGACCGCTTTCAAAAGCACCTATTTATATAAACGATACATCGGCAACTACTGTTATGGAAATAAGGGCAAAATGTAGAAGAATGAAAATAGAAAACAGACTAGGGTTGGTAATAATAGATTATATTCAGCTTATGCAGGGAAATGGCAGAAGTGAAAATAGGCAACAGGAAATTTCGGAGATATCAAGGTCATTAAAAATAATGGCAAAGGAAATAGATGTACCGGTTATTGCAATATCACAGTTGAGCCGTGCTCCCGAACAAAGGGCTGACCATAGGCCTATGTTAAGTGATTTAAGGGAGTCGGGTGCTATTGAACAGGATGCTGATGTAGTAATGTTTTTATACAGGGATGATTACTACAATAGAGATACTGAAAAGAAAAATATTGCTGAGGTTATAATATCAAAGCACAGAAATGGCTCAACAGGAAAGATTGAGTTGTTGTGGATGGATGAATATACAAAATTCGGAAGTATTGCGCGGGGAGTATGATATTGGAAGATATAAATCTTGTTGGCAGGATATATGCAGTAATAAAGAACAAAGCTCTTATAATACCTAAAGAAACAGTTATTGTAGGAGTATCAGGAGGACCTGATTCCGTATGCCTTCTTCATATATTAAAAAGAATTTCCGATTCATATATGAAAATCAAAATTGTAGCAGCTCATATAAATCACATGCTTCGTATGGAAGAATCCGATGGAGATGAGGAATATGTGAAAAGATTGTGCAAAGAGCTTGGGATAGTACTATATGTAAAGAGAGTTGATGTAAAGTTTTACGCAAAAGAACATTCGGTTTCAGTGGAAGTTGCAGGACGAAAAATAAGATATGATTTTTTTAAAGAAGTTGCAGATAAATATAAAAACAATTTAAAAATAGCAGTAGGGCATAACAGAAATGACAGAGTAGAAACCATACTGATGAACCTATTCAGAGGGACAGGGCCGGAGGGTATTGGCGGCATGAAGATAAAAACCGGAAATATCATAAGACCGCTTTTACTGACGGGAAGGGAGGAAATAGAAGAGTACTGCAGGACTAATTTTCTAAACCCCCGATGTGACAGCTCTAATTTAAGAAATGACTATACAAGAAATAAAATACGAAATATATTAATACCATATATTAACAAAGTACTAAAAATTAATTCAGGTAACAGCGTATATAGATTTGTCTCACTTCTTGATGATGAATTGGATTTCATAAGAGAATATGCAGAAAAATGCTATGAAGAATGTACGTCAGAAACCAAAAGTGTCAGTAAGGCGGTATTAAATCTTGGATATTTTAATAATTATCATATTGCACTTCAAAAAAGGGTAATACGAATGGCAGTAGAAAAAATTAACGGTAATCTTAAGGAAATTGAAAATATACATGTTGAAAATGCCGTAAAACTTTGTATGGAAGGAAAAACAGGCTCAATTCTTCATATGCCCGGAGGTATCAGAGTATACAAATCATATGATTCGGTAAGTATATTTTTTCAAAAGGAAGACAAAAATGAAAATACTGATTTTTGCAAAATGGTTATTATACCAGGCAAAACTTACTTGAGTGATATTAGTGCAGTTGTTAGGTCTTCACTTTTCAAGCATAATGGTGATGTTGAAAAATACAGGCAAATAAAGAAAGATTCGTTTATTCAGTATTTTGATTATGAAACGTTATGTAAAGAATTTTATATAAGGAACAGGAGAAGGAGTGACAGATTTATTCCTCTGGGGATGAGTGGGACTAAAAAATTAAAGGATTTCTTCATTGATGAAAAAATTCCGGTAAACAAAAGGAACGTTTTACCTTTGATAGCGGAAGGAAACGAAATAATTTGGGTTATAGGCTATAGGACAGGTGAGAAATTCAAGGTAACTGCGAAAACCCGAACTGTTTTAAAACTTGAATATATTAAAGGATTAAAACCTTAAAAAGGTGATTTCATATGGAACTTACAATTGTTGTAGAGCATGATACAATAATGAAGAAGGTAAAAGAACTTGCAAAACAAATTTCTCATGATTATAATGGTAAGGATTTGATATTGATAGGTGTTTTAAAAGGTGCTGTTATTTTTCTCGCAGATATAATGAGAGAAATAACGATTCCTGTTGATGTGGATTTCATGTCAGTTTCCAGTTATGGCAATGCAAAACACTCATCCGGTGAAATAAATATTACCATGGATATTGAAACAGATATTACCGGAAAGAATGTATTGATTGTAGAGGATTTAATTGATACGGGCCTTACACTTTTGTATCTGAAAGAATATTTAAAAAAGAAACAACCTGAAAGTATAAGGATATGTACTGCTTTTGATAAGGTTACACGAAGAAATGTTGATATTAATGTTGAATATAAGGGTATAATAATACCTGATGAATTTGTTGTAGGATATGGACTGGATTATGCAGGAAAATACAGGAACCTTCGTAATCTTTATTTATTTTCAAGCGACAGGTTTAATACTACTGGCTTTCAGCCAGTGAGCTTTTAGCGCTTTGAAAATAACCTGCCTTTAAAAAGGCAGGTATTAGAAAGAGGTAGAAATATTCAACTCCCCGCCACTGAAGTGGCAGGCTTGTACGACGCGTGTTTTTACTTTAGTCGACTTTGAGTCGAAAACTTAACCCCTGTACTTTAGTGCAGGCGTAGTTAAGTAAATAGTTACATTGAATAAACAGGAAAAAA
>CAZANH010000346.1:0-8871 GCA_964486515.1 uncultured Eubacteriales bacterium | reverse complement strand
GCCGTATATGGTAAGGAAAGATATATGGTTTCATTAGAAAGCGCCCTCAAACTCACTAAGGTACTTGATGCAATAAGGCAATCAAGCGTAACGGGACATATAATAAAACTATAATTAATATTGTATATTTATCAGCCCAACGGATTAGTGAAATACTTTCAACTATTAATGAAGACAACAGGGCGAATTTACTGCTTCCTATACTGCATGGGCGTAATGCCATGAACCTTTTTAAACAAAGTATAAAAGTAGGTTTTATTTGAAAAACCTGATTTTAATGCAATTTCGGATATAGGAGTATCGGTATTTTGTATGAGATCCTTTGCTTTTTCAATTCTTTTTTCATTAATTACATCGTGAATGGAGTTTGTTGTAAGTTTTTTGTACAACTGTCCAAGATAAACAGGAGACGTATTGACTTCATCTGCAAGCATTTGAACTGAAAGATTAATATCCCGGTATTTTTTATCAATGATATTATTAATCTGCTTAATTAGTTTATCATATTTGCAGTCGTTAATTTGGGTTATACTTAAGATAATATAGTGAATTTTATCAAGGAACATTTCATTGATTTCTTCAAATGTTTCTTTTTTAGTTATATCAGAAATAAAACCATTGAGATTAAAGGGTATCGAAATACCCTTATATTGGTTCAAAGACTGTATTAGAAGGTTTAATGATAAACCTAGCTGAAATATTGTCGTATTAAATACATTAAAGGAGTAATCCAAGGTACTGTTTACTATATCAAGATACAGTTCTACTGCTTTATGCTCATTACCAAGCTTTATGGATTCAATAAGTAATTCGTTTTTATCTACAGGGAAAGCATATTCGGATGAAGAAAGCTTATTAAATTCTTCACACCAAATAATGGTTTCTTTATTGTCAAATATAAAATAATTACTTGATTCCAAAACTTCTGAATATAGTGCTGAAAGCTTATTTAATGATGACCCAGAAGAACTGATGCAGCACTGCAGATTGATTTCCAGATGCTTCTCTACATTTAAAAAGATGTCTTTTATTACACCTTTAATCTTTTGTTTTTTTGTCTTCATAAGTGACTTAGAATCATTTAAAACTATCAACACATGATCTTCAAGCAAGTCAATACCTTCATTGATAAATAAAGGTTCAAAAAGCTCGCACGCAATATTTATAATACAAAAATTCATAAGATTTTTATCATCAAATTTGTTATTTTCAGAAAGCTTACGATAATTTTTGATTTTAAACATAACTACAAAAAATGGTTTATCAAAATCTAAGGTTATACTATATAATTCCTTGTTTTTCTCTATTTCTGCATGATTATATAATGAATTGTTTAAAACCAGATTTCTAAGAAACTGCTGTTTGTTTAATTGAAAACTACTTCTTTTTTCATCCTCAAGGGCATCGAGTTTCTCACTTACATTTTTGTAAGGAATATAAAGCTTACGTGACATATAAAAAGATATTGAAAGCCCTGCTGTGAAAATGAATAATACTATTATAAAAACACTTTTTCGCATATCTTGGATTTTTTTAGATACCATGGTATATGGAGTTAACTGGACAAACACCCAATCTGTATTAGCGGAGTTTACAAAAGTTATAAGATGTTTTTTTCCATTATCATTGTCAATAAAGTACCCGGAAGAATTACTAGATCCAAGAATCTTTTTGGTATAGCTTTTATCAGAAATATCTTCAAACACTTTGTCTTTATTATTATTACTTACTATAGTACCTTTTTTGTCGATTATCAATACCTTATAAGGAGTATTAAGACTAACTGAGTCTATAATATTCCTTATAAAATAATCGTGTATATTAATAACAACTGCACTTTTTAATCTATCAGGAGTGGAAGGATATTCTGTATAAATAAAAGTATAAACATTTGAATTGCCGCTGTAAGCAGGGTAGTCAGTATGTGCAGGAATGCTCCTGGCTAATGGTTTAAAATTCCTGCTGGCTGACTGTTCTTTTAATAATGGTAAAACATCTTTATCAAAAAAGCTGTTTTTATCAATTACTTTTGAGTCATTGGTAATGTAAAAACTATTAATATTTGAGTTGAACAAATAAATTGAATGAACAAATGAACTTACATTATTTATTCCGTTAAGTTTATCAAGTCCCTGCTTAATATAAATTCTATCTAAATTTGTGAAGCACAGGAGCTTATTTAATAAATTATCATAATATATCTGCGTAGCAAGAATCTTGGCAGTATCTCCCATGTAATCTGTACTAAAGCTTATTTGATTTAAACTGTCCTTGATAGCGGTATATATAAATGATACAGCTGCCTTTTCAAAATTAAACAATAATATTGAAGATGATATCAATACACATATTATTACTGTGATTGTAAAATATAATAATAACCTCGAAAAATAACTGGAGGAACGAAAAAATTTAAATATAAACATATATAACCTCCGTACAAAAGTATGTTGTTATTATAAATTTTTTAAATGCAGTAGTCAATAGAAAAGAAATTTAGCATATTACTCAAAAGTCTGGTATATAAGACTTTGAGTGATGAGCTCACAAATAAAAGATTTAAAAATCATACTCATCTTAAAAAAATGAAATCACAATTCTTAACAAATTAAATCATTATTTAATTTTATCACTTTACTAAATAAACCTTTTCGAGTTATGATGTTAGTGACACGGAAAACAAATAATTTTCCACAAAGCTTGTTAAAAACATTAAGAAAGAGTGATATGATTGGTTAAGACAGCAGCAGACAAAAAAGCTTACCGAAAGAAAAAGTTAACTTTATTTAAAGCAAATCTACCTTTATTAATACTAAGTCTTCCTGCAGTCATATTATTATTTTGTATCAATTATATGCCATTGTATGGGCTTCAGCTGGCATTTAAAAGGTGGGTAGTAACAGAGGGGATAACAGGAAGTCCTTTTGTAGGACTTAGAAACTTTGAATACTTCTTTAAGTCTATATATTTCTGGAGAATTACCAGAAATACCTTGGGTTATAATATAGTATTTATAATTGTTTTGATGATGTCTTCCATTGTTGTTGCATTACTTCTTAATGAGATTAAGAACAGATGGCTTTTAAAGTATTATCAAACAACTATGATTTTTGCACAGTTTTTATCATGGGTTATAGTTGCATTTATGGTATATGCATTTTTGTCACCTAAATATGGTATTTTAAACAGTATCTTATCATACGTGGGGTATGATAACGTAAACTGGTATACCGAAATTAAATACTGGCCCCCTATACTGGTTTTTATGAATACATGGAAACATCTTGGGTATTATTCACTGATATTTTATGCCGGAATTATGGGTATTGATTACACCTACTATGAAGCGGCAATAATTGATGGGGCATCAAAGCTCCAGATGGTAAAAAAAATAATGGTTCCTCTTTTAAAGCCTTATATAATACTTTTATTGATACTTCAGATAGGCAGAATTTTTTACTCTGATTTTGGATTGTTTTTTCAGATACCAAGGAATACAGGACTTCTTCTTCCGGCAACGGATGTTATGGACTATTATGTTTTTAGGACGCTTAGAGAAACAAACAATGTTGAGTTAGCTTCTGCAGCCGGATTCTATCAATCTGTTATGGGGTTTACAATGGTTCTTGTTACAAATCTTATTATTAAAAAGATAAGCCCTGAAAATTCTATTTTATAGTTGGGAGGATATATATGTACTTGTCTATAGAAAAAAAACGTTTTAACATAGAAACAATTATTCCATTTATTGTACTTGGGCTGATTTCTCTTGCTTTTGTACTGCCAATTATAGTAGTGTATTCAGTTTCTTTTGCCAGTGAATCTGAAATAGTTAGAGAGGGATTTAAGTTTATACCGGGAGAATTCTCACTGGTTTCATATAAGTATATTTTTAAAAGTCCTGAGCAGATATTAAACTCATATGGAGTTACATTATTGGTACTATGTATAGGGACATTCTTGAGCTTACTATTTATGTCTATGATTGCATATCCACTTTCAAGACGTGACTTTATTTTCAGGAAATACTTATCATTGTATGTTCTTATAGTGTTGCTGTTTAACGGTGGATTAGTACCGTTTTACATAAATATTATTACATATTTTCCTTTTCTTAAAAACAATATATGGGGATTAATTGTTCCATACTTATGCATACCATGGTATATACTGCTTTTGAAATCATTTTTTACATCAATTCCCATAGAGATTATTGAATCTGCAAAAATAGATGGAGCGAGTGAATATAGGACTTTCTTTACCATTGTAATACCACTTTCCAAACCGGGGTTGGCGACAATAGGTACTTTTGTAGGTCTTTTCTACTGGAATGATTGGTGGCTTTCACTGCTCTTTATTGAAGATAGAAGTCTTTACAGCATACAAATGCTGTTATATTCAATAATGAATAATCTTCAGGCTATGATTGAGGCAGTAACAAGTGGAGTGAATGTAGATTTGGGTGAACTGCCCACAGAGTCTATGAGAATGGCAATGGGTGTATTGGCCCTTACCCCAATGCTTTTAATATTCCCATTTTTTCAGAAATACTTTGAAAGAGGGATAAATGTAGGAGCCGTGAAGGGATAGGAAGAATTTAGTGTTAATACCGGGTATACCCGTTATTAAAAAATAAATTATACAAGGAGGAGTTTTAAATGTTAAAACTCAAAAAAACTTTATGTTTTACAGTAGCAATGTTGATGGTTGTATCTTTGGCTTCAATAACCGGATGCAATCAAAAAAGTGAAGAACCGGAACAGACACAAGGTAAGGAAACGAAATCTGAGACAACCAAGGCTCAGGAAAATGAGGAAAAGGAATTAAAGCCGGTTACTTTGAAGTGGTATTTCGGATATAATGCGGTAGATGCAGACCGCGATAAGATATTCGAAAAAATGAATGAAGTCACGAAGGAAAAGATTAATGCTACAGTAGAATTCAATGTAGTTGATTTTAGCACGTGGTCAGAAAAAATCAATATTCTACTTTCTTCAGGTGAACTAATGGACATAAGCTGGCACAACTGGCAAATGAGCTATGCAGCTAACGTAGCAAAGAAAATGTATATGCCTTTGGATGATTTACTTAATGAATATGGACAGGGCATACTTGAGGATATCCCGGCTGACCTTCTGGATATACAAAGAATAGGTGGCAAAATACATGCTATTCCTAATTATCAGATATCAACAGTTCAAAATGCGTATGCGTTTAAAAAGGATATTGTTAATGCTGTAGGCTTTGATGTATCTACAGTTAAGAATTATAAAAATTTGGAACCTCTTTTAGAAAAGGTAAAGGCAAATTACCCGGATGCATTCCCTATACAGGGGAGAGAAGGTAGCCTTTGGACAATGGTAATGCGTGAATTGGAATTTGAGTCAATAGTGAAGGGAAGAACAGCACCCCTTAGTGTAAAATATGGAGATTCAAGTAAAACGGTGTTTAATACGTATGCATCTAAAGAGTATAAAGAATATTGTGAACTTATGCATGAATGGAACAAAAAAGGCTATTTCAGGGAAGATGTTGCTTCTGTAAAAAATGTCACTGCAGAGGAAAAGGCGGGTAAATATGCTGTAATGATTGGGGGGACTTCGTACTATCCTGGTTCTGTATCCGCCGGTAAAAGTGCGCAAGTTGGATATGAAGTTACAGAAGCTATAACAAGTAATGCTCTTTGGGAATCTACTGCAGGTCAGGCTACAATGAATGTAATTCCTTCATCAAGTCAGAATCCTGAAAGAGCAATGATGCTTTTAAATCTTTTAAATAATGATGAAGAACTTGCAACATTATTTGCATATGGAATTGAGGGTAAGCATTATGAAAAACTTGCTGACAGCAGAGTTAAAAGAATCAAAGATTCAGGATATGATTTTAACTGGCAGTGGGCTGTTTTAAATACATTTAAAATTCCTGTAACTGATAACAACCCTCCAGACCATAATGAAAGAATATTGAAGACTCATGCAAATGCACTTGCTTCTCCTATAGCAGGGTTGGTTGTTGATACTGAGCCTTTCATGACAGAGCTATCGCAGGTAAATACAGCTTGGGAAGAAATGGGTATTGGTCTTCAGACAGGGTTACTTGATCCTGAAGAATACCTTCCCAAGTTCCTTGACAAGCTAGAAGAAGCAGGAATTAACAAGATTTTAACTGAAGTACAAAAGCAAGTAGATGAACAGCTAAAGTAGGGAGTAAAATGCTTTCAAAGCACACTGAATATTCAGTGTGCTTTGAAAGGCATAAACATTTGTAAATAATTAGAGGATGGGATTGACTAATATGAAAGGAGTTTTAACATGTCAAAGCTAAGAAGCAAAAGAATAAGTTTATTTATTGTATTTGCTATGGTAGCTGCATTAATTGCAATAGCGGGATTTAATGTAGTAAAGGTTGATGCGGCGATGTACACGTTTTACGTTGACGATGGTGGAAGTGATACAACAGGTGACGGTTCATTAAACAATCCGTGGGCAACTATAGGAAAAGCAAGGGATTACATTGAAACTAGCGGTTTAAACGACGATATGACGGGGGACATTATTGTCTATGTAAAAGAAGGGGATTATGAAGTTGATTCTACCATAACATTCGATGAAGATGATTCGGGTACAAATGGTTATAATGTAATTTATAAGAATTACAATGGTATTGGAACCGCGCATTTTATAGGCGGTGAAGAGATTACAGGCTGGACACAGCATTCAGGCAGCATATACAAGACATACGTAGGGACAGGCTGGGAATTTCATACGTTGTTTGAAAATGGCAAAAGGGCAAGAAAGGCACGTACACCGAACTGGAATCCTGGGAGCAGTTATCCGATGTCACAGGCACCTTATCTTCTTACTGAAGGAGTGAACGAATCTCGAACCATACTGCAGTATAAATCAGGAGATCTTAATCCTTCAGGATGGGACATAAGTGATGCTCAGGTATTCATATGGTCAGGTGGGTCTTGGGACTGGTTTACGGATACCGTACCCATCAGCAGCATTAATACTTCTACAAGAAGGATAACATTGGGGTATGAAACAAGATACCCTACTTATCAGAGTAGCTTTGGAGGAGGTTCAAGATATTTTGTACAGGGTGTGCTTGAACTTCTGGATGAGGCAGGAGAATTTCATCTTGATACTTCAACCGGATATTTGTATTATTGGGCTATGGATGGAGATATAAGCAATCAAACTATTATAGCCCCAAAGGTGAAAAAGATTATATCTTTACAAGGTTCATCGGAATCCAACAGAGTACGGAATGTTCAATTTGAGGGACTGCATTTTGAATACTCCGATTTTACGGATTGGTACAGGCATGCGTACCCTTTTGACGGAGATTCAGGAGAAGGACATACTTATGATGAATATGACCGACAAATCACTATGACACAGCATCGTACAGGTATGTTTTATATGGAAAACACTAACCATATAACTATTAAGAATTGTCATTTTAAAAACAGTGGTTATTCAGCCATATATATGCTGTTTTATAATCAGAATAATACGGTTTATGGCAATTTGATAGAGCATATAGGTCATTCGGGGATTTTACTTGAGGGTAGCTATCCCAGTGAAGGAGATGTTTTGAAAAATAATCTTATGTCTAATAATTTAATTCACGATATAGGAGAATTGGTTGGAAACCCGTCAGGGGTTTATCTCATGAACTGCGGTAATAACGAAGTATCTTACAGCGAAATCTACAATAGTCCCAGATATGCTATTGCTTGGGATGTATACCCAAATATACCGAATAGCGATATGTATTCCGGTAATAACACCTTTAAATATTTGAATATTTATGATTGTTCCCAAGACAGCGGTGATACAGCACCTATTTATGCTTTTTGTGCCAGCGGTGACTCAACGCCATATTTAAACAGCACCTTAGAACAGATAACAGTGGATGATACGTATGCACATTCTTCACTAACTGATTATGAGCCTAATGGAATATTTATGGATGGTACTAATGGACAGGTATTTAAAAATATTGAAATAACTAACACTCAGTGGACAGCATTCAGAGACAATAATGCTGGAAATCATACCTTTAATAATGTAAGCTGGATATCAGGTTTTAGCCCATCATTAATGGATTATGATACTATAGGATTAAAGAGCGATTTTCCGTCAGAATATGGTGGACTTGGGTGTACACCAACACCTTCTCCGACGCCAACCACAACTCCTGCAGGTGAGATTGATGTGTCAAATGCAACTGCCTCCACGTCACATAATGACTATCCGGCATCCAATGCTATAGATGGAAGTACGTTGACAAGATGGAATGCAAGCAGTGACACTAAGCCACAGTGGTTAAAGCTTGATCTTGGTTCAGTTAAAACTGTAAACAGGACAGATGTTGCATTTTATGATTATACAGGAAGAACATATACTTATAATGTAGAGGTATCTCAAGATGATAGTAACTGGACTACAGTAGTGTCAAGCAAAGATCAAAGTGGGAATAGATGGGATGTTGATACATTTACGGCAACAAATGCAAGGTATATAAAGATAAATATAACTGCCTGTTATCCGTCAACAGGATGGGTAGCAATTTATGAAGCAAAAGTATATAACACCAGTGAAGGTTCAACCCCAACGTCAACACCGACAGCCACGCCCACACCTACTCCTATGAATTCATTCTTTGATGGATTCGAAGATGGTATGGGTAATTGGTCAACCGGAAAGGGCATGGTAACTACCAGTACAGCAAAGGCACATAGCGGTAGCTATAGTTATGCAGTAAATGAGGAAACTGATGTGATATATAAGGAATTTGGCACAAGTTATAACAAAGTGGCTACAATATGGTTCTATGATGATGCAAATGATACGTCAATGT